>JBDNDH010000308.1:0-2710 GCA_046719235.1 Thermodesulfovibrionales bacterium | reverse complement strand
GAGATATTATTTCCGGATAGAAGAGGTCTTCCGCAATGTGTAGTCCTGTCTTTTCTAAACACTCTTGCGCAACACCAGGACCTATAATCTCAGTAAGTCCATATATATTCAGGGCATGGATATTGAACCTTTTTTCAAGTTCTTCCCTCATCCTTTCTGTCCACATCTCTGCACCAAACACACCAGCCTTAAGTTTTACCTTTTTGCTCAATCCTTCTTCGTGCACTGCCTCCGCAAGATAAAGCGCATAGCTCGGTGTGCTCGTTAGTATTGTAGTGCCAAAGTCCGTCATAATCTGTATCTGTCTCTTTGTCTGTCCAGCAGAAATGGGCACAACTGTGGCTCCAATCTTTTGCCCACCATAATGAACACCCAACCCACCTGTAAACAAACCATAACCATAGCAATTCTGGATGATATCCTCACTTGTTGCCCCTGCCATACTTAGAGCCCTTGCCATTGCCTGACTCCAAAGTTCAATATCACGCCGTGTATACCCTGTCACTACGGGTTTACCAGTAGTACCAGAAGAGGTATGTATCTCTATTATCTCCTTTCTTGGAACAGCAAACATCCCAAATGGATATCCCTCTCTTAGGTCTGCCTTTTCAGTAAACGGAAGTTTTTTTATGTCTGATAGACTGTTTATGTCTTGTGGTTTTACCCCTTTTTCCTTAAACCTCTTTTTATAAAAAGGAACATTCTCATAGGCATATGCTACTATCGCCTTTAGTCTTTCTACCTGAATCTGCTGTCTTTGTTGTTCAGGCATGCATTCCGCTTCTCTGTCCCAAATCATTTTTTTTATCCCTCCCTTTTATTGATTTTTCTCAATAAAAACTTAACATCTCATTGGCAAGTCTTTTCTTTGCATCAGCCACATTTTCTACCTCCACTATCAAATACGACTGTGCCCTTTCGTTTACAACAAACACATGTGCATTTTCAATATTAATACCACACTTTAAAAGGGCAACCGCTACCCTGTGGAGGTCCCCTGGCTTATCAACAAGCTCTATGGCAAGGACTTCATTTAGCGAGACTGTAAAACCATTCTTTATCAGCAGTTCCAGTGCCTCGTCTGGTTTATCAACAATAAATTTTAAAACCCCAAAATCCCCACTGCTTGATATTGAAATGGCAAGGATATTAATATTACCGTCTGCAAGGACCTTTGTAATCCTCTCTATCTTACCGGGTTTGTTCTCAGCAAATATCGAAATCTGTCTCAGTTCTCCCATCGTAAACCTCCTATGAATTTATAGGGTCCTGTTATCAATTACCCTTTTAGACTTCCCTTCACTAACCGGCAAAGTGCCAGGTTCAAGAAGTTCTACCTTGGGTTTTACAAGTATCTCTTTCCTTATCTCTTCGGTAATCTTGTTCTGGAGATTCACAAGGTGCATAACATTACCATCAAAAAGCTCTTTGGCAATCTCAACCCTTACTATCATGTTATCCAGCGACTCAAGGACAATCTGATAATTCATAGCAACGCCCCTTATAGACATCAAGACATTTTCTATCTGTTGAGGGAATATATTCACCCCCTTGACTATAAACATATCGTCTGACCTTCCAAATATCCTGTCTATCTTCCTGTGGGTCCTTCCACAGGGGCATCTTTCTGGTATAATCCTTGAGATATCCCTGGTCCTATATCTGATAAGGGGCATCCCTTCCCTTTGAAGTGTAGTAAAAACAAGTTCGCCTTTTTCTCCATCAGGTAAGACCTCCCCTGTATCAGGGTCTATAACCTCAATTACAAAATTATCCTCCCAGATATGCATCCCATCCTTATACTCACACTCAAAACCAACACCCGGTCCATTCATCTCTGAAAGACCGTATGAGTTATATACATCTATTGCAAAGATATCCTCTATCTTCTTACGAGTCTCCTCTGAATATGGCTCTGCCCCAAGATACGCCCTTTTGAGATAGAGGTCTCTCTTAGGATCTATCCCCTTTGACTTGATATACTCTGCAAGATAAAGTGCATAACTTGGAGTGATATGAAGAGCTGTGGTCTTAAAGTCTTTCATCAGCAGTATTTGTCTCTCTGTATTGCCCGGACCTGCAGGGACTATAAGTATCCCCACCTTTTCCGCACCGTAGTGCATCACCAATGCACCTGTAAAAAGTCCATATGTCATCATGTTTTGAAGGACATCATTCTTTCTCATCCCGGTCATAACAAGACACCTTGCAACCAGATCAGATGCCCTATCTATATCGTTTTTTGTAAAAAAGATAGCCTTTGGCTTGCCTGTTGTCCCACTTGATGTATGAACCCTCACCATCTCATCCCTTGGCACTGCAAGTAATCCGGTGGGATAGTTGTCAAGTATATCTTGTCTGTTAGTAAAAGGCAGTTTTGAAATATCCTCAACCTTGGTGATATCATCGGGGGTTATATTGATCTCTCTAAATTTTTTATGATAAAACGGGACATTAAAATAAACCCTACCTATTGTGTCCCTCAGTCTTTTTAATTGAAGTTCCCTCAGTTTATTGTGACTTATAGTCTCAAGTTCTTCATCCCAAAACATACGATCTCCTGATTAATTTAGATTGATATTCCTACCCTTTTCAAAGGCTAACATATTGACCTCAACTGTCTTTGGCGGGACAGCCTTTGAGATGGCAGATTTCCATACATCTACTGGTAAATCAAGATATCTTGAAAGCAGTCCCAACACAGCAATGT
>JBDNDH010000307.1:0-2722 GCA_046719235.1 Thermodesulfovibrionales bacterium | reverse complement strand
GGATGGTTGTAGTAAATTCCCTTTGACTCTTGTTAATATCAGGTGGCAAAACCTTTATGGACATATCCCTACATGAGGTAATGAGATTGACAATCTTGTCGCTCTCACCCATTGCAAGGCTCAGATTTGCAGCCATAAACTCAACTGGAAAATGTGCCTTCAGATAGGCAGTTTGATAGGCAAGGTATGCGTAAGATGCGGAATGAGACTTGTTGAAACCGTATTCTGCAAATGGCTCTAATTCTTCAAACAGCCTTCGGGCGTCATCTTCAGGTATGCCTCTACTGACCGCACCTGCTATAAATTCCTCCTTTTGTTTAGCCATCACATCCTTGAGTTTTTTGCCCATAGCCTTACGCAGGATGTCTGCCTGCCCCATAGAAAAGCCTGCTATCTTGTTGGCTATCATCATCACCTGCTCTTGATAGATGGCAATACCATAGGTCTCATGTAATATATTTCTAAGTTCTGGAAACTTATAGTCAACCTGTTCCAGTCCCTTTTTCCTTTTTATGAAGTCGTCAATCCATGCCATTGGACCAGGACGGTATAGGGCAACAAGTGCAATGAGGTCTTCGAAGACATTTGGCTTCATCCTTACAAGGATGTCCCTCATTCCTTTGGATTCAAGCTGGAAGACTGCAGTGGTTTCGCCAGAACCGAGCAATTCGTAAGTCTTTGCGTCATCAAAGGGTATCTTTGAGATGTCTAAATCCTTACCTTGTGACCTTATAAACTGTAAGGTCTTTTGGATTATAGTTAGGGTAGCAAGTCCGAGAAAGTCAAACTTCAAAAGTCCAAGATTCTCTACAGCCTTCATCTCAAAATGGGTGGTTATGTTTTCATCAGATGGGTTTTTATAAAGAGGCATAAAATTAGTTATTGGCTCAGGAGCAATAACCACACCTGCTGCATGCTTAGAAACATGACGGGATAGCCCTTCTAACTTTATGGCATGGTCAAGCAGTTCTCTAATCCTTGAATCTTCTCTGTATAGAGACATCAATTGGTCGTTTGTCTCCAGTGCCTTTGTTATCTTTACATTGTTTGTAGGTATCAACTTCGCAATCTTATCAACCTCATTAAGTGGGATATCAAGTGCCCTACCCACATCCCTGATTGCCGCCTTTGCTGCCATTGACCCAAAAGTGATTATCTGTGCCACCCTATCATTTCCGTATTTTTCCGTCACATAATTGATTACCTCTTGACGCCTGTCCCTACAGAGGTCTATGTCTATGTCCGGCATACTTATACGCTCTGGATTTAAAAACCTCTCAAAAAGAAGACCGTATCTTATTGGATCTATCTCCGTAATCCCTATCGCATAGGCAACAAGACTACCAGCAGCAGAGCCACGACCAGGCCCTACCGGAATACCCCTTGACTTTGCAAAGGAGATAAAATCCCAAACTATTAGAAAATAGGCAGAAAAGCCCATCTTAACTATCATCTCCATCTCTGTATTAAGCCTTTCAACGTATTCTTGTGGTGGTGAGCCATTAAACCTATCTAACAGACCCCTCTTTGCAATCTCGTTTAAGTAGTCATCTGGGCTCTGTCCTGTTGGTGGGATGTATTGAGGAAGGTAGTTCTTCTTAAGCGTAAACTCAAAATTACACCTGTCCGCGATTATACCTGTGTTGATAAGGGCTTGTTCCAATCCCTTAAAGGCTTGGTACATCTCTTTTGGAGACTTAAAATAAAACTCATCGGTACTAAATCTCATCCGTCTTGGGTCTTTAAGGGTCTTGTTAGTCTGAATGCAAAGGAGTATCTCATGTGTTAGGGCATCTTCTTTATTTAGATAATGGCAATCATTGGTGGCAACAAGGGGTATATCAAACAAAGTAGACAGTTTTATCAGCCCCTCGTTGGCTATCTGCTGTTCTTCTAAACCGTTTGACTGAATCTCAAGATAAAAGTTGTCTTTGCCAAAGATAGAGAGGTATTCATCAGTTACCTCCTTTGCCTTTTCAAACTGTCCTGATGTGATGTAGTAAGGTACCTCCCCCTTTAGACAGGCAGAGAGGGCTATTAGTCCCTTGCTGTGTTGTCTTAGAAGTTCCTTATCAACCCTCGGTTTGTAATAAAATCCATCCATATAAGATGAGGTTATGAGCCTGCATAGGTTTAGATACCCTTCTTTGTTCTCTACAAGAAGGATAAGGTGAAATGCATACTCCTCTGCCTCTTCCTCTAATGTAACCTTTGTCTTTTCCAGTCTACTTGTGGGTGCAACATAGACCTCACAACCTATGATGGGTTTTATACCAGCGTCTTTTGCCTTTTTGAAAAATTCTACCGCCCCAAAGATATTGCCATGGTCTGTAATCGCAACAGCCTTTAGTCCAAACTCCTGTGATTTGGCTATAAGGTCATCTATCTTTATAGCACCATCAAGAAGGCTGTATTGTGTGTGTAGGTGAAGGGGTGCGTATATCTCTGAAGACATATGCGGTTATTTCCTCCTGATACCAATTAGTCTCATACAGATCTGGTCGTATCCCCTGCTGGCAAGATTAGGTGAAAATACAATCAAAGTAGTTTTACCTGCACTCATATTCTCCAAAGGCGTTGGTTCTGCATCTTAATATCTCTTTACCTCTGTCATCTTTTATAACAGTGTTGCCGAAGACATCGGTTTTTTCATAAAAGACGTTACCCTTGCTGTCTTTGTATGTCTTATTTCCAAAGGCATCAGTCCTTCCCTCATAGGTAG
>JBDNDH010000306.1:0-2752 GCA_046719235.1 Thermodesulfovibrionales bacterium | reverse complement strand
TACAGCCTTTGGGAGCTCGATGGGCGAGCTGATACTCAAAGGCAACATCACAGGGCTTATAGTGGGCATCGTCATAGCCTCAATCGCAATGCTCATACCCTTTGCATTAAAAAGGTTTTTCATGAAAGGGTCGTAAACTGGAGTTATCAAGAAACATACATAGTAAGATGTTCAGGCGCAGTTACCCATGTGCCTTGCCTTTTTTTGAACATGCCCATGGAGTTTTGGCTTTAGGCATAGCTACAAAAACGGCCGATAGTTATAAGACATTTACACAGATTGGTTGCTATTTTTCAAATATACTTAATTGGTTTAAGTGTTTTTTGATTCTTTTTTCTGCTAATGTCACATAGGAAGGTTCAATATCATAGCCAATATAATGTCTACCGCTCTTAAGTGCAGCAAGGCAGACAGTACCACTGCCGCAAAATGGGTCAAGAACAACATCCCCTTGATATGTGTATAACTGGATTAATCTATGGGGCAATTCTTCGGGGAAAGGTGCAGGGTGCCCAACAGTTTTTGCTGAAATGGCTGGGAATGTCCAAACGCTCTTTGTCCACTCAAGGAAATCATTTTTTGTAATGGTATCTATTTTGTGCCCTTTTTTTCTTGAAAAGGATTCCTTAGAGAAGATCAAGATATATTCGTGGATGTCTCTTAATACAGGGTTTACAGCTGATAGCCAGCTACCCCATGCTGTGGAAGGACTTGCGCTTGATGCCTTGTTCCAGATAATTTCTCCTCTCATCAGAAAGCCAATCTCAAGCATGTCTTCAATAATATAGCTATGAAGCGGAATATAAGGCTTTCTACCAAGATTGGCAACATTAATACATGCCCTTCCGCCTGTAACAAGTACACGATAAGTTTCCTTAAAGACTGTTTTTAATAATGCCCTGTATTCACTTAATGACAAATCTTTATCGTATTCTTTTTTTACATTGTATGGCGGTGAAGTAACCATAAGATGGACACTATAGTCAGGGATTTCATCCATTGTCTCACTGGATTTACAATAAACCTTATCAATGATTTCTGATGGAATATGGTTTTCGATAAATTTTGTCTTTTCTGGGACCTTCATGCCTTCATACAGTTTGCTGCTATAAAACTCTGTAGAGTCGTGATTAATCCTTCCTGGTGTCCCGAACGAACTTGTTTTGGTTCCATTGCGTTTATATTTCATTTTATACATATTATCTATTCCTTTATTAATCGCAAAAACCTTTCTGCCTTTTTTTCATAGGATTCTTCACTGTTTGCAATCTCAATGATCTTTCCTAATTCTTTTGTAGTTTTCATGCTCGAAAAGAAATTTCTTTCTTCTGACAACAGACTTTCAAAAGATTTTTTCATTTCATCGAAACTGTCAAATCTATAGAAGCCTTGTTTCTCGGTCTTTTTTATATTTTCTCCATCATTATCTAAAGGTTTAGGATTAACAGACCAGAAACCTTGTATAATGCCAGCTATTTTGAGATGGTCTACCTTAGAGTAATAACTCTTTGTGATAGGTGTATTGCCCATGACAATTATTGGTATCCTTGAAGCCTTAAAACTTGAGACTCTAATATTGATGCCTTTTCCTATAGCCTTGAGCATTGAATCAGAGCGTAAAAGACCAGGATTGCCTTGATGAGTTTTGTAATCACCAGTACAAATCAAGGTCTTTTTCTTTTGAAGTTCCCAGTTCCAGACAATAGACATCTTCACTTCAATAATCGCCTGAATTTCTTCTGGTGTTTGATTGATATCTTTGCTTTTTGAGATAACGACATCAGCAGGGGATTGAGCTGTCAAGGCGATTTCATTACATATAGCCCCTTGCACAGCAAATAAGTTTTTGTCTTTTATGATCTCTTGAATTAAGTCAGTAGTCCATTTTTCAGTAAAATTTCCAATGAGGGCATTTCTGCTTTGAAGTGTACTTTTTTTACCAATATAGTCTTTTGGCCAGTAAGCAAAATATCTACCAGCATCAGAAACATAAAACAACTGCTCAGGGGAGGCAAATCTCTGTGCCTCAATGAAAAACCTTTGTTCAACTGCTTTATTCCACAGTTTCTCCATTTGTGCTATTGTAACATTATTCAGATAATTTTGAAGAATATCTGCCATCGTGGGATAGTGTTTAGATAATTAGCCATTTTAAGCCCCTTGGGTGATGAAAATAGGGTTCAGATCTTAGAGCACTGTTTATATTTCTTGGCAAGACCATTGAGGCTATGTAAAAGAGAAGACATATCTTGATATTAAAGACTGTTACAAATCCTTTAAATGTTTATATTTGGTTATAATTTTGGATACAGCATGCATAGTGTTTTTAAGAATAAACAACTATCATCATGCGCAAATAAAGACTACTGAAGGCAGTTTATCGGGCAACAAGACCAACCGTGTAAGAAAGGTTTATTAAAGCTGTTAGAGAGAGTAAGGAGAGAGATAATAAGTGATTACAATGCCTAATGCCCTTTCTACTACACAATGATGACAAATAGTGATTGTCTTGCAGTATTTTTCAAAGCCCCTGAGCTTGGCAAGGTCAAGACAAGGCTTGCAAGAGAGATAGGGGATGAGAAGGCATTGGCCTTTTACCGTAAGATGCTTGATGACACATTTAAGAACATCTCCACACTGGAGGGCTTAGATATTATTGGCTTTTATGATGGTCAGGTGGATAAAGGTCTCTGTCCTGTCAGGTTACTACAGCAACAGGGTGATGACCTTGGGGAGAGGCTTGTAAATGGCT
>JBDNDH010000305.1:0-2757 GCA_046719235.1 Thermodesulfovibrionales bacterium | reverse complement strand
GGAGGAATACGGAGGACAAGGGATTGATGATTTTTGCTGGGTTATAGACCCCCTTGACGGGACCACTAATTTTATTCGTGGATTTCCTGTATTTGCTATCTCAATAGCACTTCTATACAAAGGAGATATCTTGATTGGTCTGATTTACGACCCTAATAGGCATGAGACCTTTGAGGCAATTAAAGGACAAGGTGCCTTTTTAAACGGCAAGAGGGTGCAGGTATCAAACTCTGACGATAAGACATCCACCCTTATAGCCACAGGTTTTCCTTTTAGGCAGAAAGGACTTGTTGATAAATACTGTGCTATTTTTAGGGATGTCCTTTTTTTTGCTGGTGACCTAAGGAGGGCAGGGTCTGCATCTTTGGACCTTGCTTATGTTGCCTGTGGTAGGTGTGATGGATTTTTTGAGTTTGGCTTAAAGATATGGGATATTGCTGCTGGTGTCTTGATAGTAAAAGAGGCTGGTGGTGAGGTATCAGGTTTTAGTGATGCTGAGGAATTGTTTAAAACAGGCAATATCATTGCTGGCAGCAGATATGTATTTCAACCACTAAAGGATATTATCAAAAGACACATTTAAACAAAATTCGTTTAATCTTAATCCTGTGGACATCAAACAAAGATTCATGCTGTTTTTTATTTTCATTATCTTGTTTGTAATGACATTTACAAACCTTGGTGGTTTTTTGCTCTTTGATGTGGATGAGGCAGTTTTTTCTCAGGCTTCTAAAGAAATGCTGCTCAGCAAAGACCTCATAAATCCAACATACAATGGGTTAAACAGATATGATAAACCGATATTGATATATTGGCTCATGTCCCTATCTTATGCCTTATTTGGTGTTAGTGAATTTTCTGCGAGGCTCACCTCGGCAGTTTCTGGTATTATCCTTTGCATTGTCCTTTTCATCTTTGTCAAAAGACATACAAACCCTGAAACAGGGATTTATGCACTATTGGTTTTTGCGTTCTCAATCTATTATTTCATTTATAGCCGTGCAGCAGTAACGGACATGTTGCTCACTCTTTTTATAAGTCTTGCCTTGTTTAATTTTTATTTTGCTAAAAAAGTAAGACAGATTTTATTGTTTCACCTTTTTTGTGCACTTGCATTCCTGACTAAGGGATTAATAGGTGTTGTCTTTCCCTATGGTATCTCTATTTGCTATATCATTTTTACGAGGCAGTGGTATAGACTTCGGCTATTGTTTAATCCTCTGGGGATATTGGTCTTTTTAGTGGTGGCAATGCCATGGTATATAGCCCAGTATCAGAGAAATGGTATGGAGTTTATTCAGCAGTTTTTTTTCAAGCATCACTTTCAAAGATATACAGATGTGATATCAGGGCATAAAGGCCCATTTTATTATTATCTTATAACCCTCTTGATCGGAATGTCTCCATGGATTTTGTTTCTGCCATCAGGTATAAAGAGGGGATATCCTGATAAGACAGGGATTGGGGGTTTTGCGTTGGTATGGTTTGCATTTGTGTTTGTGTTCTTTTCACTTTCGACTACCAAGTTGCCAAACTATATCCTCCCTTGTATTCCAGCGGTTGCTATATTGATAGCCATCTCTATGAAAGAGCATCAAGGTAATTTGGTAAAGATTATCCTTACAATAGGTGCAGTGGCTATGTTTATATCTACGATTTTTATCCTGCCCAAGATCTTAGAAAGGTTTGGTATCTCGGATATAAGATGGCTTTATCTCATTGGATTTATAAACCTTTTTAGTATAGGTCTTTTCTGGATAAGGTTTAAGCAAGAGTCTTTAAGATATGTATCTATTGCCTTGTGCATGTTTTTGATATTTATAATCGTCTCTATTAAGGGATTGCCATTGGCTTCTGAGGTGCTTCAAGGAGATCTTTATAGATTTAGTCAATATGCAAGGGAGAAACTGAATGAGGATGAAAGGATAATGGTGTATAAAATAAATCATCCGAGTATCGTATTTTATTCAGACAGGAGGGTTATTAGGGTAGGGGCAATGGATGAGGCAAGGGAAATGCTTGATAAGGTGCCATATAAGTTACTTATTACGAGGAATCGCTTCAAGGAAGATGTCATTAAATTGGGATTTAGGGAGAGATTCAGTGGTAGGGAGTATGCACTTTTTGAAAGATAAGATATTTGTATCTTTGTTCGTTGTGTTGACCTTGATTGTCATGCCAATTGATGGCTCATTGGTAAGGGTAATAAGGGATGTAAAGGCAGCAGGAGGGATAGTTACTGATATATTTGCACTTTTTATCCCCTTGGCGACTTTTTTTGGACATGGTGCAACGATTGCCATGTTAGGTTTATGTTTATTCATCGCAGGCAGGATATCCAAGAGATTACACATCGTATTTGTTGGAAAGATGATATTGATTTGCTACATATTTTCAGGGATTACAGTTCAGGTTTTAAAACATCTCTTGGGACGTGCAAGGCCGAGATTAACCGACGAAATCGTTTTTATAGGACCAAGTTGGTTAAGCGGTTATGATTCATTCCCTTCTGGGCATACAGCGGTGGTGTTTTGTCTTGCCTATGTCTTCAGTTCCTATTTTAAGAAGTATTCTGTATTATTTTATGCCCTAAGTTCCATAGCAGCCATTGAGCGATTTTATAATTTGTCACACTTCCCATCGGATGTCCTTGCTGGAATATCTACAGGTATGATTGTAGGGATGTTCATAGTGCATTTCAATAGGGATGGTAGGTTGGCTACAAGACCAATAGATTGAGATTGTAAAAAAAAATTA
>JBDNDH010000304.1:0-2764 GCA_046719235.1 Thermodesulfovibrionales bacterium | reverse complement strand
TTTGGGCTCCCCTGTTGAATTAGAGGCTGATCTGGTTGTTCTTGCAACCGCAATTGAGCCTCCAGATGGCATAGATGATCTTGGAAGGTTATTCTCTGCAACATGTGGCAGGGAGGGATTCCTTAGAGAGGTCCATACAAAGCTCTATCCTGTTGAGACTGCAGCAAAGGGAGTTTTGATTGCTGGTTGTGTGCAGGGTCCAAAGGATATTCCAGAATCTATTGCACAGTCAAGGGCAGCGGCATCTTCTGCAGCATCTTTGATAATCCCAGGAAAGATAAAGTTTGAGGCTATAGTCTCAGAGGTTGATAG
Organism: Thermodesulfovibrionales bacterium; assembly: GCA_046719235.1. GTDB lineage: Bacteria > Nitrospirota > Thermodesulfovibrionia > Thermodesulfovibrionales > Dissulfurispiraceae > DUZI01. Next base: position 2,452 of record JBDNDH010000304.1, on the reverse strand, counting down.
AGAAAAGTGTAGTAGCTGTGGGGTTTGTGTCTCATTATGTCCTTACACTGCAATTAGGCTTGAGACCTATAAAGATAAAGAGAAGGCTAAGATTGAACCTGCACTATGTGCTGGGTGTGGGGTTTGTGCATCTGCCTGTCCTTCAAGGGCAATCACCTTCCATGGTTTTACAACAGAGCAGATGTTAGAACAGATTTCTGCATTAGTGGAAGCTTAACTTAAAAGGAGGTCATACAAATGGAAGAAGGTAGCGTAAATGTGATTAATCTTAATCAGTGTGACGAAGATTTTATAAAAGAGTTAGTGAAATTTGGTGCTGAGGAGCTCAAGGAGTGCATACAATGTGGTAAGTGTGCATCTACATGCCCAATGGCATTGGCAGGATTAGAGTTTTACATAAAGAGGATAATTCATGCAGCAACATTGGGTTTAAAGGAAGTCCTTCTTGAAGATTCTTCGGTATGGGGTTGTCAGTCATGTAACAGGTGTGTAGAGATATGCCCAATGGATGTCAAGCCTTACGAGGTTATTCAGGCGGTAAGAAGGGCAGCGGTTAGAGAAGAGTCTTGCCCTGCAAATACATATGAAGGACTACGCAATCTATACAAAAACGGACATGCAGTCTTTCCAAAGGGTTTTGAGGAGAGAAGGAAAAAGGTTGGGCTTCCTGAGAAACCACCAACATTGGTAAGCCACGAAGAACTGAGGAAGAAATTCCAAGAAGTTTTAAAACAAACATCACTGGCTGATGTAGCGCCGTTTAAGCTTGATTAGGAGGAGATATATGAAACAGGTAGGATTATTCTTAGGATGTAACATTCCTTTTAATAGGCCTGACATAGAGTATTCTGCAAGATATATTTTAAAAGAGTTAGGTGTTGATGCAGTTGATCTTGAAGGTGCAGCATGCTGTCCAGCATTTGGAACAATGCCGTCTCTTGATATAGAGGGGTGGGCTGCTGCCTCTGCATGGAACTTAGTCCTTGCAGATGAAAAGGGTATTGATCTGGTGACTGGTTGTGGCTCGTGTTATGGCTCACTCAACGAAGCCAAGCACCATATGGAAAAACACCCTGAGATCAAAGAAAAGGTCAACCAGATATATGCAAAGGTCGGTAAGGAATATAAAGGCACTGCGAAGGTTGTAAACTTTATTAATTTCCTGTATGAAGGTGTAGGGATAGAAAATTTAAAACAAAAGGTCAAAAACAACCTGAACGGGTTGAAATGTGCAGTTCAGACTGGGTGTCATAATCTTTGGCCCAGTGAAGCCTATCCTTCAAATGAGGACAATACATTTTATCCAAAGAGGTTAAGGGAGGTTTGTGAGGCGATGGGTGGTTCTGCACCTCATTACAGTACCATTACTGATTGCTGTGGAATGGGTGCTTTGAGATCAAACGCATCGGATAAATCCCTTGCACTGTTTAAGAAAAAATTAGATACGATTAAGGAGGAGTTAAATCCTGATATCTGTGTAATAGGTTGTAGTTCATGTTTACTGCAGTTTGACGGTGGGCAGGCATTACTGATTGAGCAAAAGAAGTTGAATTATCAGATACCAGCCCTTCATATAGTTCAATTAGCTGCATTGGCATTGGGTGCAGATGTTGATAAGGTAGGGGCATTTGCAAAGATACCGTTAAATGGGGTTATTAATAAGATAAAAGGAGGTAATTAGTATGGCTCAGTGGGAACCAAGGATAATCGTTATATCTTGTCATTGGTGTACATATCAAGGCGCTGATTTAGCAGGAAGTTTGAGATACTCTTATCCACCAACGATTCATATCGTAAGAGTCCCATGTAGTGGTAGGGTTGAGCCTGAGTTTATCGCAGAGGCCTTAAAGAAAGGGGCTGATGGGGTATTTGTGGGTGGTTGCCACTTTGGTGATTGTCATTACAGATCAGGTAATTATAAGGCAATTAAAAGGTTCAATCTCTTAAAGAGGGTGCTTGTAGAGTTGGGATTAGAGGAAGAAAGGGTCAAGCTCGCATGGATATCTGGAAGCGAAGGTAAAGAGTTCGCAGAACACATGACGGCTTTTGATGCAAAGATCAGAGAACTCGGACCAAATCCATTGAAAGGAGGGACAAATGTCTAAACCAAAGCTTGCATACTATCTCGCTGGTGGGTGCGGGGGATGTGATACAGCAGTAGTTGATTTATCAGAAACACTTATAGATGTTGCCCTTGCAGTAGATATAGTGTTTTGGGCTCCAACGGTGGCAGACGTAAAGTATAAAGACCTTGAGGCTATGCCAGATGGGTCGATTGATGTTGGGCTTATTTCTGGTAATATCAGAAATTCTGAACATGACCATATAGCAAAGGTGTTAAGAAAGAAGTGTAAGGTTTTGATTGCCTTTGGGATTTGTGCAGCAACGGGTGGTATAAAGGGGCTCGTTAATCTTTATACGACAGAGCAACTTCTTGACAAGGCATATGATG
>JBDNDH010000303.1:0-2767 GCA_046719235.1 Thermodesulfovibrionales bacterium | reverse complement strand
GTACTCAACGTGCTGTGCATTAAAGGCCTTGGTGAGAGGATCAAAATGATAGGAGCTAAAGTAATAGTCCTCCTCAGCGCTAAGGAATGTATCCCATGGAGACTTCTGGGCTGAACAATTAATAACCGTGCCTCCTACCTTTGAAAAGTCAATATTAGTGTATCTAACAGGACTGAGTTTACCATCAGCATTTCTTGTAAGTTCCACCACATAAACAGCACCTGGTGATGACTCAAAGTGCTGAAGGATATAAATCTTACCTCCTCTTTCAAAAAAGGCGGTTGCATCTGCTTGGACGCTAAACCTTGGTGAACCGTCGGCAAAGACTATAGGCTTACCATCTTTGTCAAGTAGCTGACCAGCGGCACTTCCAAAGGCATCTTTATCACCTGACTTAAAGAGGGTTACATAACTTAAGGGGAACCTCTCCTGCCTTCCATCATCAAAGGTCACAAGCACTGAAGGTGAGACCCTCATCTGCGCCTCTTCTGTAGCATTTGCAGGCAACGGAAGTTCATCAAACTTGAGAGAGACCACATTTTTTGAGCCTGATGAATCACCAAGACAGGCAGTAAGGAAACCTGTTGCAATAAAGAGAAACAATAACAAAAACTTAAACCTTGAAGTCATTAAACCAGAAATAACCGAAACCATTGTACCTCCTCCTTTTTTAGATTTTAATTAAATACCATAGTGTGATTATGAAAAAAATCCCTTCGAAGTACTCACCTCCTCTTTATAGGATTTTTCTTGGATGGCTAAAATTAAAGGCGGACTATATAATATCTGCAGATAGTTAAGTTAGTATTAAGGTTAATTAAATTTGTATTAATTAAATCTTACAAGATTATGACAATTATCCATGTGAAATTCCTATCTTCACCACCCTTGATAATTAAGCCAGAGATTTTGCCATTTTTTACTTAACCACTTGATAATCTGCTTTTTTTCAGCCTATTAACCCTCATTTTTTAATAACTAATTACAATATAATCATCAGAAGATCCTTGTTGATTAAAATTATGCAAGGTAAGAAATGACAGCAGACTCAAATTTTATGCTCGGTGATTAGATGGTTTTAAAATATCTCTAAAATACAATTGCAAGTGGGTATAGCAATGCCCAAGTCTCTTTTTTGGATATGTGTCATAATTTGACAAAAACTGCTTTTAATAGATAGACTTATAACTTAATTTAATTAAAGGAGGATGTTTTGTTAAAACACATTGAGGATGTTTCTTCAACAAGGAAGGCTTTGACAATTGAAATACCAGCTGATGTATTGGAAAATAAGATTCAGTCAGAACTAAAAAAGGCACAGAAAAACGCAAAGATCCCCGGCTTTAGACCAGGCAAGACCCCTATGAGTATAATAGAAAAGAAATTTGGTAAGGCAATTGAGGCTGAGGTCTTAGAAGAAATTATCCCACAATACTTTGAGTCATCCATTAAGGAGGCAAATATATCCCCAGTATCTGCCCCAAATCTATTAGAACGATTTGATTTTCAGAGGAATAAACCCCTTGTCTTAAAAATAGGGGTAGATGTATTACCTCATGTTGAGGATCTAAAGTATGAGGGGATTAAGGTCAAGGATATACCTGTGGATGTTAAGGCTGAGGATGTAGAGAGGGTATTAAATTCCTATGCCTTAAGGATGGCTGAATATGAAATAAGCCAAGATGAAATACAGATAGACGATTTAGTAACCTTTAACTGTTCTTTGGAAGATAAGAATGTAGATGATGTCGTTATGAAGGTAGGCTCCCAGCAATATTACCCAACTGAGTTTACAGATGCCTTCATCGGTAAAAAATCTGGTGATGATTTTCAACTACAGGTTGACTTTCCAGATGATAAGACTACCCCTCTTTCTGGCATCAAGGGCACGGTATCTATACAAATAACATCTGTAAAAAAGAGGAAGATCCCAACAATAGACGATGAGTTAGCCAAAGACCTTGGGTTTGAAAACCTTGATAATCTAAAGGAGAAGGTGCACAACCATTTAGTGAAGGCAAGAACAGAAAGCTCTGAATCCATAAAGATTAATCAGATTGCAAACACACTTTTAAAAAATCATAATTTTGATCTACCAGAGACACTCATCAACGAAGAGCTAAGTCTTTTGGTAGATATGGAAAGGGCAAAAAACAAGGATAAATCAGAAGATGAATTGAGAAAGGAGCTTTACGAACAAGCGGTTGAAAATGTGAAGCTTTTTGTCTTGATTGAGCTCATTGGCAAAAAAGAGGGTGTAGAGGTGTCCAAAGAAGAGATGGAGCAGAGTCTACTAAAGATGTCTCAAAGATTCAATGTAGAGCCTGAGGCATTGTTAAAATACATAATGGAAAAAGATGGTTCTTTAGCGAAGATACACTACACTGCCTTTAGAGATAAGGTGTTTAAGATTCTCCTTGATAAGGCCGAAAAGGAGACAATAACCCCTGATGAAAAAACCCAAGACAACAAGGATGATTCTCCACATACCTAAACATATTATGGCTACAGTAAGATAAATTCTTAAACCCAACTGTGCAGTTTTTTTGGATCAGCAAAGAGTTAAATATCATAAAGGTTGAAGAGATTCATACTTATTTGTAAAAGTTGAGTAAGGGCTTTTAGAGACTAATATGTTCAGAGTAACAATAAACAATACAAAATATAAAGATAAGGAGGCACTATGAGTATCATACCCATAGTAATAGAACAGACAGGTCGGACAGAAAGGGCATACGATATATACTCAAGGCTCTTGAAAGATAGG
>JBDNDH010000302.1:0-2785 GCA_046719235.1 Thermodesulfovibrionales bacterium | reverse complement strand
GCCGAAGGGGAGATTTGAACTCCCACGAGGTCACCCTCACTACGCCCTGAACGTAGCGCGTCTGCCAGTTCCGCCAAACACGGAGATCATTGGTGTTGTAAGGATGTATAGTTCTGAACAGGCAAACTATACAGATGAGGATTTTAAGTTTGTCAGGGCACTGGCAGATCAGGCTGCAATTGCTATTACAAACGCCAAGACCTTTGAATCTACAGTTTCTCGCGCTAGAGACTATCTTAGGGTTTTTAAAGAGGTAACAAAGGCAGTAAGCTCAACGCTACAATTGCAAAAGGTTTTGGACCTCATCGTCAGAAAGTTACCTGAAGCCATGAGATTAAAAGGTGCAACGGTGAGGCTTTTTGACGGTGATGAGAAGAGACTAAAGTTGGTGGCAGCCTTTGGTTTGAGTGAGAAGTATCTCAACAAAGGTCCTATTGATTTAGAAGACAATGTCAAGATAGCACTCAATATGGGTGCTGTTGCCATTTATGATGTAAGTGTTGACCCGAGGGTAATCTATAAAAAAGAGGCAGAAGAGGAAGGAATTAAAAGCATGTTGACCTTGCCAATTACCTTTAAGAATAGGGTCATAGGGATACTGAGATTATTTACCTCAGAACACAGGATGTTTACAGATGAGGATATTGACTTTACAACATCCCTTGCTGAGGTATGTGGTACGGCAATTGAAAATGCGAGACTTTTTGAGGAGCTAAGGCAGCAAAGGGGAACGGATGTTTACTGATATGATAAAGAGACAGATTATAAAGATAAACGGAAGGGAATGTCAGGGTGTAGATGACTTGGTAGCCTTAGAAAAGAGGATAAGGATTGCGGTAAACGGCAAAGAGGTCATGAGTCTATACTGCACTCCTATAATGGTTAAGGAACTTGTTGTAGGGATATTTATGACCGAGGGTATCATAGAAGGTAACTGGTGTGCTGACAGGATAAATATAGCATACGATGACGATATCATCGTGGATATTCCTGCAGATGGGAAAGTCTCAACGGATGATGCAGTAATAACATCGGGCTGTATAGGTGGTATCACCTTTCCAAAGAGGTTGAGGATACAGAGCACAAAGGATGATTACAGGATTGATTCCGATGCACTTTGTAGATTGTTTAAGATTTTTCAGGATGCATCAGTTTTATATAAGGCTACTGGATGTGTGCACAGCGCAGCCCTTAGTGATGGCAATGACATATTGTGTCTTGCTGAAGATATAGGAAGACACAATGCAGTAGACAAGGTGATAGGCTATTCACTACTTGAGGGTATCTCTTTTGAAAAAAAGATTATGCTTGCAAGTGGCAGGTTATCATCTGAGATAGTTGCAAAGTGTGCCAAATGGCAGATTCCAATAGTGGCAAGCAGAACATCCCCCACGAGCCTTGCGGTAGATATAGCTGAGAGGGCTAATGTGACGGTTGTAGGTTTTGTCAGGGGCAAAAGGCTAAATATATATACGGCACCTCAAAGGATTGTTACCTGTTCAGACTAAATTATAACCTTACATTGACTCCACGATCCCTTAAATACTCCTTTGCCTCTTTTATTGAGTATTCCCTAAAGTGAAATATTGAAGCTGCAAGCACTGCATCAGCCTTACCATACACTATCCCTTCATATAGATGCTCAAGATTTCCAACGCCACCAGATGCGATCACAGGGATATTGACATTTTCAGCAATCGTCCTTGTTAATTCAAGGTCGTATCCATCTTTAGTCCCATCTCTGTCCATACTGGTAAGTAGTATCTCGCCTGCGCCGAGGGATTCCATTTTTTTAGCCCACTTAACTGCATCTATGAGCTTCATCCTTCTGCCTCCATGTGTTGAAAGCGCCCATGTCTTGTGGTCATTTGTATTTTTTAGATCAAGTATTACATCACTCAGAGAGGGATCTTCAAACCAGTCTTCTCCAGTAGCCTCTGACATGTTATCTGTGACTGCCTTGGCATCAATTGCCACTACTATACATTGGCTCCCAAATCTCTCCGCAGCTCGCTTCACAAAGTATGGATCTCTGACCGCAGATGTATTTATAGATACCTTATCGCAGCCAGCATTTAGCAGATCACGGATGTCTTCAAGGGTTTTTATCCCACCCCCCACAGTCAATGGCATAAAGACATCGTTAGCGGTTCTTTCAACAACATCAATGATGGTTTTTCTTTTTTCGTGTGAGGCGGTGATGTCAAGAAAGACCAACTCGTCTGCACCCTGCTCATCGTAGTAGATTGCATTTTCTACTGGATCGCCAGCGTCCCTTATATTGACAAAATTTATTCCCTTTACTACCCTTCCGTCTCTTACATCAAGACAAGGTATTATCCTCTTTGCAAGCACAACTACATCCCCCTTTTTATGATTATTATAAACTCTAAGATATCATAAATAAAAATTGCTTAATGTCTTAGAATATCAGACTGAATATACTTAAAAAGACAAAATGATCTATACAACTGAGTTTAATCTTTCTGTGACTAATGATATTCTCTTTGTTAGATCATTTAGAATCGCCTTTCTTTCTTCTATCTCTGTTTCGCTACTACTTTGTTTTTTTATGCCCTTTTCGATAGCAGACATAATGCCTTCAATAGTTGACTCAATCCTCTCAAGCATCTCCCATCTAAAATCGAGCTTGCTCTTTTGGATCCTCTCCTCAAAATCATTGCCAGCCCTTCCAAGTTGATTATCAACTGCACGGATTAGATATTCCTGCATATTTTTAAAAATTATCTTGCTGCTTATAAATTTAGGAAGTGCAAGTGTTATG
>JBDNDH010000301.1:0-2792 GCA_046719235.1 Thermodesulfovibrionales bacterium | reverse complement strand
CTATCAGATTAAGAGGAGTTTTTTCATAAGAGAAAAGGGTCTTGGTGGATAGTAGTGTAGCAACCTAAGGAGAAATTAATCTCCAAAGATTCCTAAGGACATTTAACAATACCTAAAACGTGGCTAAAATAGGTCTTAGATTTTTCTATCGGCAAATTCGGCTGCTATTTTATTGAATTTTTATCCCAAGTTATTGTATAGTAGTTGGTTAATTGCTAAATTAAAAGGAGGCCTGGCCATCATGGAAGAGATAACAAATGCTGGTATCATGACCTTGATCAGCGGATTAACCACAGGGATTATATTTGGTTTTATCCTTCAGCGAGGTCGATTTTGTATGAATTCTGCCTTCAGGGATGTTATATTCGTTCAGGATGTTACATTTATAAGGGCTTATCTCTTAGCTCTCCTGATTGCTATACTTGGTGCAAACCTTATGGAAGATTTAGGGCTGTTTGGAGAGATGGGTTTAAGGAGACAATCTTTTAACATAGTTGCAAATATAATTGGTGGATATCTATTTGGCATCGGCATGGTATTGGTGGGAGGTTGTGGTAGTGGGGTTATTTATAGGATTGGCGAAGGGTATGTTTCTGCAATTGTTGGCACTTTAGGGTTTGCCTGTTCATTAGTTGCAACTATACACGGTCCTCTAAAACCAATCTCAAGTGCCTTGAAGGGCTTTAAGGTTAGCATTGGTAGCGGGGATGAGCCAATCACAAACCCTGCCCTTTGGGATCTCTTTGGTGGAGGGATGGCAGTAAAATGGGTGGTCATTTTAGTAATCGCCTTAGTAATAATTCCATTTGTCTTAAAAGGCAAACCTTTTGCAAAAGGACCAAAGAAAGGATATTCTTGGTCGCTGACTGGATTGTTGCTCGGGCTTCTACTAATATTTGCCCTCTGGGCATCATATTTTTGGGGTGGACAGACAAGGGGGCTTTCTGCTGCAGGTCCTACAGCAGAGGCTTTTCTTGCATTGATATTGGCAAATAGTATGGCTCGTTTTGACCCTATGTTTGATTTCTGGGGCATATTGCAGGCATCTTGGAGTGCACTATATATAATAGGCATCCCGCTTGGTGCTTATATAAGTGCAAGGGGGTTAGGAGAGTTCAAATTTCAGGTGCCTCCTGCAATTGAGGTAATCAGGGTATTATTAGGTAGCATAGTTATGGGATTCGGTGCAGCCACTGCTGGGGGATGCACAGTTGGACATGCACTCACAGGCGTGACCTCTCTTGCCCTCTCAAGTATCGTCTCAACAGTCTTTATAATACTTGGCAACTGGACAATGGTCTATTTCTTATTTATAAAACCAATGCAGGAAGATTAAGTAATCTTCAACAATTCTAGGTTAACCCAAGGGTAAATATGCCCTTGGGTTAAAACTCAGATCGCTTACATCACCTTTTATGAGTTTATGGTATCCTACTACCGCAATCATTGCACCATTATCAGTGCACAGATAAGGGGGAGGAATATAGGTATTTACACCGCTATCAAGGCCGTACTGGGCAACCCTCTCTCTTAATTCCTTATTTGCCGCCACACCACCGCTTATGACTACCTCTTTAATCCCAGTTGACCTTACGGCAAGATCTATCTTCCTTATTAACACATCAATTACTGCACTCTGAAATGATGCCGATATATTTTTGATAATCGTCTCATTAAGCCCTGTTGTATCCCTTAACTCTGTTATAATCCTCTTGACAGCTGTCTTAACCCCGCTAAAACTGAAATCAAAAGTGTTTGGGAGGTATGCCCGAGGAAAGTCAAAAGCCAATCTGTTGCCCTCCCTTGCCAACATATCTATCTTTGGTCCTCCCGGATATCCCAATCCAAGCATCTTTGCAACTTTATCATATGCCTCGCCTGCTGCATCATCCAATGTCTTACCCATCTCTACCACCTCGTCATGACCATCTACACGATAGAGGCTTGTATGGCCTCCAGAAACAACGAGGCAGATATATGGAAATTTAGGGTATCTTTCTGTAAGGAAGATTGCATTTATATGTCCCAAAAGGTGATTGACTGTAACAATTTTTTTACCTAAAACATAACAAAGAGACTTTATGAAACAACATCCTACTAACAATGACCCTATAAGCCCCGGACCATGACAAACTGCTACTGCATCTAACTTTTCTTGTGTTATCCCTGCCTTGTCTAATGAAGATCTGACTACTGGGATAATGTTTTCTATGTGTCTTCTTGATGCTAATTCTGGAACTATCCCACCATATTTTTTATGGACTTCCTCTTGAGAGGAGACAACATTGGAGAGTATACGACAGCCATCAGCAACTACAGATGAAGATGTGTCGTCACAGGATGTATCTATTCCCAATATTAGCATGGAAGATGAAGTTTAGTATGGTTACATTGCACCATAAGAGTGTAATCCGCTTAACAATAAATTCACACCAAGATATGTAAATATAGTTGATATAAAGCCCAGTAGGGCTACAAGTGCGGTGTTTGTGCCACGCCAACCTCTTAATAAACGAGCATGTAAATAAAATGCGTATATAAACCATGTAATCAATGACCATGTCTCTTTAGGGTCCCAACTCCAGTATCTACCCCATGCCTGGTCTGCCCAAACTGCACCAAATATGAGGCCACCGAGTGTAAATACAGGGAATCCAACTGCTATAGACTTATACGTCAGCTCGTCAAGGGTGTCTGATGTTATGCTGAATGCATTTATTACCCTCTTGAGTCCAATACCATATCTCCATACCGCAAAAATAATGATTAACCCACCCAAATAGCTCATCAAA
>JBDNDH010000300.1:0-2805 GCA_046719235.1 Thermodesulfovibrionales bacterium | reverse complement strand
ATCTAATTACATTGATGATAAAGGCAATATCATTATTGCCCATAATCTTCCAGTTGCTTGGAAGGGATACAGGCCAGATTGTTACTTTAACTTTGATGAAGAGGGTTTTGATAGGAATATCAAAGGCGGCTCTTATACAGGTTGGCGTTCCTTTAGATACTATCCCTTTGCTGCCAATCAATGGCCTACCAATGGCTCTACCACAGATGCCATTATAAGACTACCCGAGGTCTTCAGACAGGATGAACGTGGCAGATATAATCACGATGTATATAAGGTCAATCTTGCCATCGTTGAGGCAGTTGTTAAGCAGAGGACAATCAGCACGGAACCCCTTAATGAGAGGGCTGTAAATATGGACCTTGATGGTAACGGCAAGATTGATGTAGCCACAAAGGTGAAGTTTGACTGGAAACCCCTTGAGGGCAGGTTTATGTATTACGCAGGCATGGCAGGGGTTTTACAAAAAAAAGGAGAGTTAAGGCTTGCAGGTGGACTATATCCTTTAGGGACAGAGTTTTTACATTCTGTAAGATACATTGATTGGGATGATAAAAACAACACCATCAGAATGTCTGCCAGGTTTAAAGAACTTAGATATGGCAAGAAGATTTGGTGGGCTGATTACAATTATCTTCACACATTTGCACAGAGAAGAGGTGTCGAGCAATTTCTACTTGGTGAAAGGGCACCGGAAGGATTTGTGGGGGATTATGAAAATGGCATCGAAAACCTCACAGGCTGGGTCTACCAAGGATTTATTGAAGACAAAAAGGGCAATCTAAGACCACAGACAAACGAAGAGACCCTGTTTTGTATCGGTTGTCATCGTGCTGTGGGTATAACTACCGATTCATCTTATTCCTTTGCAAGGAAATTTGAAGGTGGAGATAAGACTCACAAAAACTACGGTTGGGGTCACTGGTCACAAAGGGATTTAAGGGGGATAAGAGAGCCAAAGGCTACCTATGAGGGCTCGGGCTCCTTTTATGAATACAGCTACTATCTCATGTATAACAGTGCTGGAGATGACTTAAGAGAAAATGGAGAGATTAAACAACTATTCTTTAACCCTAATGGGACTATTAAAAAAGACATGGTTGAAAGGCTTCGAGATGATATAAGCCTCCTCCTTTATCCATCAAGACAAAGGGCTATGGATCTGAATAAGGCTTATAAGGTTATTGTTGATGAGCAGAGTTTCATAAAAGGCAGAGATACCACTGTCATGCCCTCAAAGAATGTCCATCAAGAGACAAAGGTTGATGAACTTACAAAGGTCAAAAGGGCTGTAAATACCCTTAATGTCAACACATCAACATGTGATACGGCTAATGTCACTCCACAGGTTACCACTCAATTTAAAGACTCTGTCATTGGGATAGGGATAGGAGGTCCTGATGGTAAATTCTACAATACAAACAAAGATGGCCTGATCTTCAAAAACACCTACTATGATGACTCTTATGATATCTTTTACAGTTTTCCACATAGAATTACCCTACCTCTAAGGTCGTTCGTGTCAGTGGGTAGCGCTGAGACCTGCTCCAGATGTCATAGGATTCCCTCACCAGTGGCAACCTCTCCCCTTTACTCTATTAGTCTCCCTGCCACAGGATTAGATGAGGATGAAAAAAGGATATTAACCAATCTGACAAACTCAGAGGGCAATAACATAAATGCCCGATGGAGTCCTGATGGTAAGACCATTGCCTGGGTCAGTGACAGAACTGGTGATTATCATATCTGGTTAATGAATGCCGATGGTTCAAACAAGAGAAGACTTACAAATGGTAATACCATCAACGGCTGGCAGGAATGGCATCCAAAGGGTGGCAGTTTAGTCTTTTGGTCATACAACAAAGACACAAAAAAGCAGTCTATCAAGACTATAAATGCAGATGGTAGTGGACTTAAGACACTGGTAGAGTCTTCATCATCTGTGGAGAGACCGAGGTGGTCACCAGAGGGTAGATTCGTAGCTTATTCCTCTAATGAAAGTGGTAATTGGGAGATCTGGATGGTTTCATCTGATGGTTCTACAAAGACAAAGCTTACCAGTGGTCCAGGCTCAAAACACAGTCCAATCTTTAACAATGATGGTTCAATGATAATCTACAAAAAACTTGCACCATCGGCTACCTATGGCTTGGCAGTTGAGGGATTTATTAGGTTTAAGGGTAGTTACGACTCTTATGAAGATTTAGAGTGGGATGGGGCCCATTCCATTGTTTCAAACGACTGGAGTAAAGATGGCAGGTGGCTTGCTTATAATGCATCAATAGTTGATGACGCCTGTGGACAAGAGAAGGTAAGTAGAAAGACGGTCATTGGTGAGTTAGTCTTTGGGGTAGATGGCAAGGTCAGAGATAAGCCAATTATAATCTCAGGTTGTCAGAGCCTTGGAGATGTAAGTGCTGTCTTTTCACCTGATGGAAAGTTTGTAGCCCACTGGTCTTGGGATAAGACCTACAGGGCAACGATATGGATCTATGACATTGAAAAGAGACTCTTAACACAACTAACAAGGTCAGGCCATGATATGTATCCCCAATGGAGCCCTGATGGCAAAAGGATTGCTTTTGAATCATCAAGGACAGGGAGGATGGACATCTGGGTAGCTACTGTGAAATAGGTTCTTATACCTTGATATAGTATTAACCCAAAAATGCAATTGAAGTTTGATATAGCGGGCATAGATGCCTTCAAGGCCTTTGAACTGTGGCATGGATTATCTAATGTAGCGCCCGTAATTAGTAGTAATAAAAATGTGCATTAAGAAATGAGGGCGCTACATGCTCAAAG
>JBDNDH010000030.1:0-8973 GCA_046719235.1 Thermodesulfovibrionales bacterium | reverse complement strand
ATCAGAGGGATATAGTTGACAGAGTCAATGAAGCAAAGAGACTTTATCAGCAGGATAAGATATATGAAGCAAAGAAAATAGTTATAACGATACTTCAGAAAGAGCCAACAAATATAGAGGCAAAGAATCTTGCAGAGCAAATAAGTCATTTTAAAGAAAAAAAGAGACAGGCAGGGCAGTTAGTCAATGAAGGGTATGTCTTTGAACAACACAAGAGATACAATGAGGCAATACAGAGATATCAGCAAGCAATAGCGATATTACCTAATCCAGAGTTACAACAGAGGATAACTATATTACAAAACATAATCAAAGAGCAGGCACAGTGTGAAGGCAAGTGGCAAGAGGGGGTAGCATTATACAACCAAAAGAGACCAAAAGAGGCATTAGTAAAGTTTAAAGAAAACCTTGCCTGCAATCCGAGTAACAGAGAGAGACAGGACTATGTAGCCAGGCTTGAAAATAGCATCAGACAACAAGAGGCAGATAGGCAGGTATGTATGGACAAAAGGAGGCAGGGGGATTCATTAGTTCAACAGAAGAGGATTAGAGAGGCCATAGTGCAGTATAGGGAGCATCTAAGATGTAACCCAGATGGTCAGCTTGAGGGATATGTCAAGACCCTTGAGAACATTGTAAGGAGAGAGGAGGAACAGAGGCAGAGGGTAGAATATGGCAAGAGGTTAAGGGCAGAGGGTGAGGCATTGCAGAGGGCAAACAGGCTACAGGAGGCGATAGCGAAGTATAGGGAGAGCCTGAGGTATCTGCCTGACCCAGACCTTGAGAGACACATAAGGGAGTTAGAGTTAGCGATGGTAAGACCTACACCCACTCCACAGCCAACGCCTCAATCCACCTATAGACCTCCTGTTGTAACAGCACCTCCTATATCATCAGTAAACCTCTCAGGACTATGGATTGGCAAGTGCGAGGGATATAATAATACATTCAACGTTGAAATCAAACACTCTGGCAATACCTTTACTGCCAAGTCAGATAGTCTTTTTTACGATGAAAACAGCGGCACTATTACAGGCAATCAGATAAGAGGGAAGTCAACTAATGATGCTGACATAGTAGGCGTTATTATAAACAAAAATCTGCTAAAGGTAACCATATCTGATTATAAATGCGAATTGCAAAGGGCAAATGGACGGTCACCTGCTCAAGAAAACAGCTATTCAAAGGACCCTATTGCTGGAGAATGGAATTCTAACTGGGGAAGGGTCACCTTTAAAGCAGGCAATCCTATCACAGGCTCATGGGATCAAGGGGGTGGTAGGATAGGGCAATTTTCAAAGGGCACCTATGACCCTGCAACCAGGATACTTCGTATTTACTATTTCCAGCCATGGAACAATGCAATTGGATGGCAGAAATTTAGACTTTCAGAAGATGGCAAAAGGCTTGATGGCAAACCAGACCACGAGGGAGGATGGGATTGGACATGCACAAGATAGTTGATCAGTTATCACAATTACAATCGCTTGTGGAACAATGCAAATAGTATATACTCTCTAAAGACGGCAAAAGACCAACCAGAGCGATGAGACAGTGAACGGTAATATCAAAATTATATAAAAAAAAGAGGATAAAAAAGAAACCACAGGAGGCTTGGGAGTTACTTCTGTGCTTCCTATATGAGTTTTAATTAAAGGAGATCAAATGATGAAGATTTTATCGGTTTTGCCAATCATAATGATGTTTTTCATTTTTGAAGCTTATGCCTCAATGCCTGTAGAGGTAACAATGACAGGCTGTGTGATTGATGGTAAATTTACCAAAGAGGTTACGGACTTTGGCACTCACAAGGTTAAAGGGTCCAACACATATCTCATAAAGATAATTGACAAGGACAGAAAACCCATTGATTTAAGAGGCTATAATGGCATGAGGCTTTCAATCAAGGGGTTTTTAACACCAGGTGATTATCTTTACACAGACAGCCAGTCAATAAAAGTCATGGGTGATTGTGTTGAAAAATCAGAGGGGCAGGGCAAACGACTCACCCTTAAGGAGCAAGAGAGGCTTGCAAAGGATCTCTTCCTGAAGATGTCAAAGACCGATGCCTCAGACACAAAGGTGTTTATTGAACTTTATGGCAGGGTGATAGATGAATGTCCAGACACAGAGAGGGCGCAAGAGGCTTACTGGAGATTGTCAAATCTTTATCTTCAAGCCTTTGATCAGCCTCAGTATGATAAGATTGCGAGGCTTCTTGAAGAGGCAGTGAAGAAATACCCCAATACACCTGCCACTCCCCATTACAAGCAAAGGCTGCTCCGTGCTTATGAGGCAACAAAGCAATGGCAAAAGGCAGTGGCGCTATACGAAGAGGCACTAATTGGGAATCCTGAAATACTCTCTGATCCTCAAAATGCAGCTACCATGATTGATTATGCCAATGCACTGATTGGAAGTGGCAATAAAGAAAAGGCATTAAGCATACTAAATAAGGTCGTCAGTTTTGGAGACAAGATTGAGGACTGGCTTATTGAAGTTGCAAAATGGAAGTTAGAGGAGATTAAGTGAAATACTGCCTTAGAACACAAAGGTATACTACAAAAGTTCTGATTTTGAGGGTGGACAACTCATAGTGATATACAATCCTGAGATAGAAATTATCAAGAGGATGAAGGCGATGTCAGACAGAGCCTTTTGGATTGTAGTGTATAAAGTAAAGGGTAAAGTTAAGTATGTAGACAACATTGGTCAAATTCGGATAGATAATGCCCTAATATTTATTTGTAAAAACCTACAATTACCAGACCGCTACTTAGAGTCCAGCTTCTTCCCTAAGGATGCTACTTTTATCAGTAATCTCCCATGGTAAACCTATATCCATACGGCCAACATGTCCGTAGGCTGCTAACTTCCTATAAAAACCACCCTTTATCTGTGAGGGAAGATATCTGAGGTTAAACTGTCTTAATATCCCACCTATTCTAAAGTCAAAGTGTTTTTCAATGAGTCCAGCAATCTTCTCATCACTTATCTTACCTGTGCCAAATGTCTCTACCTGAATACTGACAGGCTTTGCTAATCCGATGGAATAACTTAACTGCACCTCACACTGTGAGGCAATACCTGCAGATACCACATTCTTTGCTGCATACCTTGCTGCATAAGTCCCCACCCTATCTATCCTTATTGGATCCTTACCACTGAGGGCTGCACCGCTATGCCGTGAGTATTCACCATAGGTGTCTATAGCGTTTTTGCGTCCAGTTAGCCCTGAGTGGACTGAAGGACCACCCGTAATAAAGGGACCGTCTGGATTAATAAAGATCCTTGTGTTACCGTCTGGCTGCAAATCTTCGTCACTAAATACCGAGTCTATAACGGCATCTATAATGTCTGATCTTAACTTGTTAGATGATGGTCCCCCATATTTTTCTGGCTGTTGTTGACTTGCAACTACTGTAATGCTATGTATCCTAAAAGGGTATCCGCCCTTATATTCGATACCCACCTGTGTCTTACCGTCTGGAGCAAGATATGGCAGTATCTTTTGTATCCTCACAGATGTAAGTTTCCTTGACAGTTTATGAGCTAACCATATGGGATATGGCATCAAGGCTGGGGTCTGGTCACATGCAAATCCAAAACTTGTCACCTGATTCTTCACAGGCAACATATCAAGTTGTTCTTCCGTCATCTCTCTTTCGTTAAAATTTCTCTTTTCATCAGGGGGTAATTCCTTAAGGCTGGTAACGATACTACATGTCTTGCTGCTAAAATCATGCCTGTCGTAACCAACCTGATTGATTACGCTCCTTGCGATGCTTGAGAAATCAACATGTGCTGTAGATGAAAACCTTGCAGCGATAAAAACTATTGCGGTCGACACAGCACATTCAGCGATGACTGAAGAAAATGGGTCTTGTTGTAAAAAGTGATCAACAATTGCATCACTTATCTGATCGCAAAGTTTATCCGGATGCCCTTCTGTTACCGACTCTGATGAAAACATAAAATCTTTTTTCATAGGCTATCACCTCGTTTATTTCAAGAATTCTTTGCTTTCAGTTTTGTTGACTCATTAATCAAAAAAGGTGTTACTGTGGTCGCACCCACAACAAGACTATCTATTATACCAATTGGCGTTATTCCAAGAATACCTCTCAAGGGTGGCACAAAAAAAGACAATATCTGTAGAAATACCGAGCCACCTATTGATAGTTTCAGATACTTGTTATCCTTGAGCCTTTCCTCTGAGAAAATATTGTTTGTCTCAGACCTACAACTTATGGCATGTAACATCTGAGTAAGAGTAAGTGTTAAAAAAGCAAGGGAGTTTGCCCTCATTCCAATCCCGTATCTCGAGATCCCATATAAATAAGCTGCAAGTGACCCAGCAGTCATGGACGCTGCCTCAAATGAAATCCTCTTGAAATCCGACTTTGAGATAATTGGGGTGTCTGTGGGTCTTGGTGGTTGTCTCATGATATCTGGCTCAGACTCTTCCATAGACAGTGCAAGCCCGGGTGCAATGTCCGACAATAGATTTATCCACAATAACTGCATAGTATTAAGGGGTTGACCAATACCAGCAGTGATACATGTAAACATTACCATTATCTCGCTCATATTTGTGGATAGCAAAAACCTTACAGACTTTCTAATGTTATTGTATATGGTTCTACCTTGTCTTATAGCCACCACGATCGTCTCAAGATTATCATCCTCAATAACAACATCCGCAACCTCACGAGCCACATCAGTACCAGTATGACCTAATGCAACTCCAATATCTGCTGCCTTTAGGGCTGGTCCGTCGTTTATGCCATCGCCTGTCATCGCTATGATCTTCTTGGCTGACTGGAGTGCTTGAACGATCTGCAGTTTGTTTGCCGGACTGACCCTTGCGAAGACATGCACCTTTTGTGCAAGTGCGGTCAACAACTCGGGTGAGATATCTGAAAGGTGTGTAGAGTCGAGTATCTCTAAGCGGTCATCTTTGCTGAGGTTTAGTTCTTTGCCTATTGAGTAAGCAGTAGGCACCTGATCACCTGTAATCATAATAGTATCTATTCCAGCCATGTGAAAAGACTGTATGAGACCCTTGACCCCCTCCCTTATAGGGTCAACCATACCAGTAAGCCCAAGCCATATAAAATTTGCACTTCCAACTGGTAACTCACATATATCACATAGATCAAGAGGCTGATCGCAACCCTCCAATTCTCCAGTTGCCCCGTAAGCCATCCCAAGCAACCTTAGTGACTTGCCTGCCATGTGTTCGTTCTGTGTCATTATATTAAATCTGTCATCATCTGTAAGTGGTCTGATCTCACCATCTACTATGTGCCAGTCACAGAGTGCAAGCACCTCATTTGGGCTACCCTTTATGGCTATAAATGTCTTTTTCTCTGTATCCTCCTTTGTATTATGGACAGTAACCATGATATTGCAGTTTTCAGAGCGGTGCCTGACTCTATATAAAGGGTATTGCTTTCTGAGTTGTTTTACATCTATACCCGCAAAGATGGCAGAGTAAATCAATGCGTTTTCCGTTGATGACCCTCTTAAAATAAAATCTCCATTATTGTTTTCTATCTCGCTCTCATTACAGAGCACAGATACCTTAAGCAATGACTCAATCTCTTTATAGTCTAAGGGGTTTATCAATTCTCCATTACAATAGAAACGGTTGTTTTCAACACTTATATGCCTCATTCCACTGTAGATGGAAACCACTGTCATCTTATTCATAGTAAGGGTGCCTGTCTTATCCAGACAGATACATTGAACAGAACCAAGGGTTTCCACTGCATCCAGCCGTCTTATGAGAACATTGTGTCTTCTCATATTTCTAATGCCGAGTGCAAGGGTGGTTGTAGCAACGGTTGGCAAACCCTCTGGCACTGCAGCCACAGCAAGACTAATAGCAATCTTAAACATCTCCAGCAACCCGTATCCCCTCAAAATCCCAATAAAGAATACAAACAGGCATATTATCCCGCTGATATAGACGAGCTGAGTGCCTATCTTGTCTAATTGTATCTCCATTGGGGTATCAGGAGGTTTTGCCTCTCCAACGAGTGTCTGAATCTTGCCAATCTCTGTAAATCTACCGGTATTTACAACCAAGGCTGTCCCCTGTCCACCTGTAACAAGGGTTCCCATGTATACCATGTTTAGCCTATCACCAATGGGCGTATTCAGATTACTAATAACCCTGATATTTTTCATCACTGGCATACTCTCACCTGTAAGTGCAGACTCATCAACACTAAGATGTGTTGAGTCAAGAAGCCTTGCATCTGCTGATACATAAACACCGGGCTTGAGTATGATCACATCACCAGGAACAATATCCTCAGCCGGTATCTCCTTTATCTTGCCATTTCTCCTTACAAATGCGTTAGGCTTTACGAGGCTCTTTAGCGAGTGGATAGTCCTCTCTGCCTGCATCTCAGTAAAGTATCCAATAAATGAATTGATTACGACAACACCAGCAATTATCAGTGCATCTAAGATTCCACCAGTGAAAGCAGATATACCAGCTGCTACCCCCAAGAGTGCAACAGGTAGAGATTTAAATTGATTGAGGAAGATGCTCAACCCGGAACGGGGGACGGACTCAGGAAGGATGTTTGGACCGTATTTTTTTAAAAGGGCATTTGCGTCTTCTGAGGAAAGCCCCTTTTGAATATCTGTGGGAAATATCTTCAAAAGATCAGATTTTGGAAGCGCATAAAAAGGCATATCCATCTGGTCTTCAGAGTCTAATATAAGTTTTCTTATCTTTCTATGAGTCTTTTTGTTGTTATTATCAGATATTCTCTTTGGTCGTGTCCTGTCTGGGCTGTGATTTTCGTTATGATTACAGGATTGATGACCGTTTAGGACCGTCTCAATCTGTTTTTTTAACTCATCAATCGTGGTTGTCTCTTTATATCGTATGAGGACATTGGATGTGAGCGTGTTTATTGAAAAGCCTTCAACATCCGGCAAACCGGAAAGGGTCTTATCCAGAAGGATCTCTGTCTGCTGAGAGCGGTAAAGCCCTTTGACCTTAAACCTTACCCGCCCTCTAACAGCATCATGTATTACGGATATCATAATAGTAGTTTAGCTCTCTGTTTTTCTCCTTCTTGAACTGCTTATCTCTGTAGATGATTGCGATGAACCGGACTCATCCCTTGATGCTGTATCTTCTCCAAGAGATGCCTGCCTTGGTTTTGGAAGTGCAGCACTAGCCACCTCTTTAACGCCTTCAACCACACCCACAAGCATGTCTTTGACTGATTTTAAGGCTGTATTGCTCACTGCTGAAGCGGCTTCAATAGCCCCACCCACAGCAACCTTGGCAGTTTCTTCCACATTGCCACCTATCTCTTTCGTGGCTTCAATTACGCCATCAACCGCCCTTCTTGCCACAAGGGCAACATCTGCCCCGATCTCTGCAGCACCATTTACAGCCCCTTTCACTGTCTGGTTTGCAGCTGTCATCACATCACCACCGACCTCAGCAAATCCCATAACAACACCCTTTGCCACACTCTTTGTGCTTAGTATGAGCCCAGTTCCTACCTCTTCTGTGGCTTGAATTGCACCTTTTACGACATCTTTTGTTATGTTGATGCCCTCATTAGCAACACTGCCAGTTGCCCTCAAGGCATTTGAGATGGTTGACTTTACAAGGGTTACTATCTCTGCCTCTATCTCATTAATACCTTTTAAGCTGCTTATAACACCACTCTTTATGGTGCTACCAAGCCTACCAACAGACTCACTACTTATTATTTTCTCATCACTCATCGGACACCTCCAAAATTTTTGATTTGAAATTTTAACAATATGAGATTATCACCCTTATTACAAATGTATTACACGAGAGTTACGAATAAAGATTTATTTCTTTACCAAAGTCATGGCATACCAGAATGCAACATACCACACCGGCAATCCGACATTACCACGCAATATCTGATAGATCCCCGTTATTATCAGTGAAGTGAGGACTATTGAATGAATGTCAAGACCACCTAAATACCTCTTGCTAATATCATTCAGTAAATAATAAGAATTTCTTACAGCATCAGTCACCGTGCCTGTCTGTTTTGTTATCTCTGGTATCTCAAAAAAACCATGCGCCTTGATCCTTTGTAAAATATCCTCCGTGGTTGCCCTGTGTAATACCAAAACACTGCCAGTTAGGTGATTTGATTTTACCGAATCAATCCCTCCAATCTTCAAAAGTTCCTGTTCAATCTGCTCAAAATAAACCCGATCGCCTTTCTTGTCCAAAAGGCGAAATCTTATCCTACCCGGTTGTTGATGACAGATTTGGGCATTACACCCCATTTATTGCCCCTGTTCCCCAGTTTTTTCGGCAGCCTCTGCAATCTCAGCCTTCACCTCTGCGACAATATCTTCAACTATCTCGCCAGTCTCTGCAAAGACCTCCTTGCCTTTTTCATAGAGAAGTATCCCATTTTTTATTACAGCCTTTGCAAGGGGCTTTGCTACGCTTGCAAGTATAGGAATAACTACTGGCGCAACGATTGCAGTGCCTATGCCGATAGCCAAACCTGTGATGATGTTTCCCTTCAAACCATTGTCTAATAGAGCCATACATTCCTCCTAAAAAGTAACATTAATGTAACAGTATTGTAATAATGCTGTAACATATCTTAAATATACAATTAAACCAGACTGATTGTCTATATCTTTTTTCATTCAAACCCCTACTTTGCAGATCGGTGATCGTTTGTTACGGTTAGTATTGAATAATGAAATTTTTAAACTTGCAGTTGCCTCCTCATCTCTTCAATGGGTGGAGTTGTGCCAGTCCATATCTTAAAGGCATGTACCCCTTGATATAAAAGCATTCCTGAACCATCTATCGTCTTGAGGTTTAATCGCTCTGCCTGCATTAAAAGGGGGGTCTTTTTGTAGATGATGTCGCAGACCGTGTGATGTGATTGAAGATAATCAGGTGGTATTGGGAGGTCATCATCTGGC
>JBDNDH010000003.1:0-15085 GCA_046719235.1 Thermodesulfovibrionales bacterium | reverse complement strand
TGCACCTGTTTCTGCAATGAGCCTATCTTTCCCCATCAGTTCTGCAAGAAGTGCCTGACCTAATGCGTTGTTTATCTTATGAGCGCCAGTGTGTGCGAGATCTTCCCTCTTTAGATATACCCTTGCCCCACCTAATCTTTCAGTAAGCCTTCTGGCAAAATATAATGGGGTCGGTCTTCCAATGTAGGTAGCCTGAAGTTCCTTCATCTTTTTCTTAAATGATTTATCGTTTCTAAATTTTTTGTAGGCGCTCTCAAGCTCAAGCAAGGCAGGCATCAAGGTTTCAGGGACATACCTGCCACCAAACCCCCCAAAATAGCCTTTTTTATTGGGCAACCTGTTTTTCATAGCCGATTATTATATTGAGTTATGGTATAATTTAGCAATTTATATGTCTGGGTATAGTGTCAAGGTAAAGATCTGCGGGATAACAAATCTTAAGGATGCCTTGCTCGCAGTAGAGGCAGGGGCAGATGCACTTGGTTTTGTATTTTTTAAGAAAAGCCCACGCTACGTTGAGCCATCTGTTGTAAGGGATATTGTTGAAAACCTTCCACCATTTATAAATACTGTGGGTGTATTTGTAAACGAAGACAAGACAGTGATTGATAGCATTGTAGATCTAACAGGTATTGATTATATTCAACTTCATGGTGATGAGTCTCCTGAGACCTGTGCCCTTTGGAAGAAATCCTTCAAGGTATTTAGGGTGAGGGATTTTGTTGACCTTTCTTTGTTAGAAAGGTATGCGTGTAAGACTTTCTTCCTTGATACCTATTCAAAAGACTCTTACGGTGGAACAGGTATGATGTTTAACTGGGATATAGCAGTAGAGGCGAAGAGGTTTGGCAATGTTATCCTTTCAGGTGGCTTGAACCCTGAAAATATACAAAAGGCTATAAGGCATGTGATGCCCTACGGGGTTGATGTAAGTTCTGGGGTTGAATCTGATGTAAAGGGGATCAAAGACCCTGTAAAGTTGAGTCTTTTTATTCATAGGGCTAAGTCTGCCCTGAGGTAACCTTGATTATGGTCTTTACATTGCCTCTTGGGTTAAAATCTCCTATTACCTCAAGATATCGCGGATCTAATTTGTTGTATAGTTCTGTAAAGATGTTGTTTGTGGCTTCTTCATGGGATATGTATCTTTGCCTGAAGGAATTAAGGTATAATTTCAGTGACTTTAGCTCTACGATCTTGTCTTTTGGTTTGTAGTTGATGATGATAGTGGCAAAATCAGGGTATCCTGAGCGGGGACAAAGGCATGTAAACTCTGGAAATGTGATTTTTATCTCATATTCCCTTTCGGGATTAGGATTATCCCAAAGTTCAATCTCGGATTTATCTATTGCCTCTTCACCGTATCGCATCAATCTATTTTACTTGAGTAGGAGGGAAAATTGAAAGGTATAATACTTGCCGGAGGAAGTGGAACGAGGCTCTATCCTATTACAAAGCCAGTATGCAAACAACTCCTGCCTATATACGACAAGCCTATGATATATTACCCACTTTCAGTTCTAATGTTATCAGGCATAAGAGAGATACTGATAATATCCACACCAAGAGATCTACCGAGATTTGAGGAGATATTTGGTGATGGTTCATGCTTGGGGTTATCTTTTAGTTACAAGGTGCAGGATTATCCGAGGGGCTTGGCTGATGCGTTTATAGTAGGTGAAGAGTTTATTGGCAGTGAATGCGTGACGCTCGTATTAGGTGACAATATTTTTTTTGGTCAGGGTCTTACAGGGCTTTTGAGGAGATCTGTAGGAGAGGTTGAGCAAAATGGTGGGGCAGTGGTCTTTGGGTATTATGTAAATGACCCAGAGAGGTATGGTGTGGTTGAGTTTGATGAAGAAGGCAGGGCGATCTCCATAGAGGAAAAACCCAAGATGCCAAGGTCAAATTATGCCGTAACAGGACTTTACATATACGACAACTCAGTAATTGAGATTGCAAAGTCGATCAAACCATCTAAAAGGGGTGAGATAGAGATCACAGATGTAAACAAAACCTACCTTCAGAATGGGAAACTAAGGGTTGAATTGTTAGGTCGTGGATATGCATGGCTTGATACAGGCACACCCGAGAGCCTTCTTGATGCTGCCAATTTTATATCAACTATTGAAAAGAGACAAGGGCTAAAGATCGCCTGTGTAGAAGAGATTGCCCTTAGGATGGGTTTTATTGATAGGGACAGATTTTGTGAGATTGCGAAGGGCTACAATAATAACTACGGTCAGTATTTAATGGATATTTACAACCACAAGAGGTAAGAGATGCCATTTAAATTTACGAGGTTAAAACCAGATGGATTAATACTCATTGAGCCTGTTGTATATGCTGATGAAAGAGGCTTTTTTCTTGAGACTTATAAGGCTTCAGATTTCAAATCTGTAGGCATTACTGAGGTTTTCACACAGGAAAATCATTCCCGTTCTGTCAGGGGTGTATTGAGGGGCTTGCACTATCAGATATCTCCACATGCCCAGGGTAAACTCGTGAGGTGTTTAACAGGCAGTATCCTTGACGTGGCAGTAGATATTAGGCAGGAGTCAGATACATACAAAGAGTGGTTTGCTGAGGTGCTCACTGCTGAAAACCATAAGATGTTATACATACCGCCAGGTTTTGCACATGGTTTTTTGGTCTTATCAGAGATTGCTGATGTGGTCTATCTTTGCACCACTGAGTATAGCCCTTCACACGACAGGGGCATTATCTGGAATGACCCTGACATAGCTATACAATGGGGGGTATCAACCCCTATCCTCTCTTTAAAGGATGCTTCTCTCCCGAGATTGATTGATGCGGAGAACAATTTTTAATACGAGGTATGAATATTATGGGTAAGATATTAGTAAGCGGTGGTGCGGGTTTTATTGGTAGTGAGTTTGTAAGACAGTCAGTTAAAGAGGGCTATGATGTTGTCGTTATGGATTGCCTTACATATGCAGGTGATCTGCAGAGAATCAATGATGTTATAGATAAGGTTAGGTTTTATCAGGTTGATATTACAGACAGGATGTCTGTTTCAAAAATCTTTAGCACTGAACTGCCTGATATAGTTGTTCACTGGGCGGCAGAAAGCCATGTAGATAGAAGTATTCTTGATCCTTCTGTCTTTGTAAAGACAAATGTTGTTGGCACTAATATAATGCTTGATGCATCTCTGAAGAACAAAACAGGTCTATTTATAAATGTCTCCACCGATGAGGTATATGGTGAGTTGGGCGAGGAGGGACAATTTTTTGAGGATACGTCTTTAAATCCAAATTCACCATACTCTGTCAGCAAGGCATCACAAGATATGCTAGGTCGGGCTTATTACAGAACGTTTGGTTTGCCGGTTATCACTGTTAGACCATCAAACAACTATGGATATTGGCAATATCCTGAAAAACTCCTTCCTGTGATTATCTATAAGGCTTATAACAACGAAAAGATACCAGTTTATGGTAGGGGTGAAAACATCAGGGAGTGGCTTCATGTAAGGGACTGTGTGAGTGGCGTGTTAAGTGTCATCAAAAATGGCAAGATTGGCAGTGTTTACAACATCGGTGGTGGAAATGAGAGGAGAAATATTGATGTTGTCAGAGATGTGCTAAATATTATGGGCAAGCCAGACTCCCTTATTGAGTTTGTTGCAGACAGACCAGGACACGATTTCAGATACAGTCTAAACTGTCAAAAGATAAAGGATGAGTGCGGATGGATACCCCAGATCAATTTTACAGAAGGTCTCAGAGAGACTATCAAATGGTATCTTGACAACATGCAGTGGGTCAAATCAAAGGTTGATCAATTAAGAGATTACTGGCAGATGGTTTATAAAAGACAAGAATAGATTTTTATTGACAAGATGTGTTGTGTCTCTGGTATTTTTTTCTTGAAAAAAATTTTTTTTAAGTAGTATTCTTATACCAGTTTTTAACATAAAAACAGAGAAAGGAGGTGAAAAGAGATGAAGAGGTTTTTTGCTATTGTTTTAATAGCGATTTTTATGTTCTCTTTCGGTTGTGTAACAAAGGATTATGTCAAACAACAGATTGACCCACTTGTTGACAGGATAAGCAAACTTGAGGCAAAGGTATCGGCATTAGAGGCAAAGATTGATAAGGCTGAAAAGGATGCTGCAGAGGCAAAGAAACTGGCTGCAGACGCTAAGGCAACTGCTACAGAGGCTAAGAAGTTAGCAGAGGAATGCTGTAAGAAGGCAGAAGAGGCAGCTCAGAGGGCAGAGGCCGCAGCAAAGAGGGCAGAGGCTGCAGCACAAAAGGCAGAGGAGGCATTTGCGAAGTCAAAGAAGGCATTTGAGTTACAGCAGAAAAAATAATCTTTCAATGAGAAACAAAGGCGGACATCGTATCGGGTGTCTGCCTTTTTAATTCTGTAATATCTGTAGGGACTCCGGTCTTTTTCCTTATAGCGTTGTATAGTTTGATTGAATCTATCTTATCTAATAGTCCTTTTTTTATCAGAAGATGAAGTGCTTCGTCATAGAAATTGGTCTTTTTATCCCCCTCAATATCATGCACCTCAACATATATCCTGTTTCCCTTTTTGCCTATCTTTACATTTTGGTGGATTATATTGACCTTAGTACCTAATGGAACGAGATCAAACAAAACTGGGATGTCTTCAGGATATAACCTAAGACATCCATGGGTAACCCTCCTTCCCACAGCCCAAGGTCTGTTTGTCCCATGTATTAGGTAACTTCCACCAGAAAGTCTCATTGCATGTGTTCCGAGTGGATTATCAGGACCTGGTGGCACAACATTTGGCAGTTCAGGCCTTTCCTTTCTTATGGACTGTGGGGGGTACCAGCTCGGTTTATATGTTTTTTGGGTTATCTTGAATGTCCCAGTTGGTGTGTTGTTACCCTCATCACCAATCCCTATTGGGAATGTCCTCACCATGGTCTTTCCTTCTTTTTTAAGAAACAGATAAAGTCTCATTTCTGGCAGGTTTATAACTATACCTTCGTATTGTTCAACATTAGGCAGTATCCATTGAGTTGGTATCAACACTTCCCTGCCTTGCCCTGGATGAAATGGATCAAGTTCTCTATTTGCATCGGTAATCTCATTGTAACCGAGGTTGAATCTCCTTGCGATTTCTATTAGTGAATCATCCTTGGTTGTTGTATAAGTAGTTATATTACCAATTACCGTCTCATCTTGGTTTACAGGGAAAAAGGCGGAAGACTCTGATATCCTTGCAAAGATGATATTGACTGTCAGTAATAAAAAAAGATTGATAAATATTACTCTTAGGGTCATCGTAATAAGATCACTTAGTAAATAACTGCTTTTTGGAGTATAAATCTATGCAACATAATTATGTCAAGTTAGATTGTCATAAAAGCGTGGATTCTATTGATAGAAGCCTTTGTTTTAACCCAAAAATGCAATTGATAGACAATATATCGGACATAGATGCCTTCAAAACCTTTGAACTGTGGCAAGAATTATCTAAATGTAGAGCTCCTAATTCACAATAGTGATGATTACATTAAAAATGTGCAGTTATAAATTAGGGCTACATGCTTAAAGGTGTAGCCACAAAGCCTTTTCAGGCACCTATGTCCGATGAGCGACAAGTTTGGCTGCATTATTTGTTTTAACAGTATCTCCTATTTCACAATAACAAGAAGTAGAGATATATATGAGGGATATTGAATACAATGTGCAGATTTTAAGAAGATTTTTTATTCTTTGACAAATGAGGTCATTTCTGATTTAATAATTAGAAAACCTTTAATGTTCAGCCCAGAGAGGTTGAAAAGGATTATTGAATGAAAAATATATATCCAAAACGCCTCAAGATATAGACAATGCCTAAAGAACTACTCAATAAAAGTGACATAGATAGGATATTATCTCGTATTGCCCATGAGATAATAGAAAAGAATAAAGGCGTTGATGATATCTGTTTAGTGGGGATACAAAGGGGAGGAGTTCATCTTGCAAGAAGGCTTGCAAAGAGGATAAAGGACATAGAATCAAAGGAAGTATCTGTTGGCACACTTGACATAACACTATACAGGGATGACATAAACATCAAAAGGCCTCGCCCGATTGTCAGAAAGACAGAGATCAATCTTGATATCACAGACAAGAAGATAATACTCGTTGACGATGTATTATTTACAGGCCGTACCATCAGGGCAGCACTTGATGCATTGATGGACATAGGGAGACCTTCCCAGATACAGTTAGCTGTGCTTGTAGATAGGGGGCATAGGGAATTGCCAATAAGGGCAGACTATGTTGGTAAAAATATACCTACGGCGCGATCAGAAAACATCGAGGTATATCTTGAGGAAGAAGGTCAAAAAGATTCGGTAGTTATTGAAACAAATTAAGATGAGAAAAGACCTGTTAGGAATAAAGGATCTTGACAAAGAAGAGATATTAAACATTTTAACTACCGCCTTTTCTTTCAAAGATGTCTTACAAAGGGATATTAAGAAGGTCCCAGCGTTGAGGGGCAGGACTGTTGTCAATCTCTTTTTTGAACCATCCACCAGGACACGAACATCATTTGAACTTGCCGAAAAGAGATTAAGCACAGATGTGTTAAACTTTTCAATACCAACAAGCAGTGTGGTAAAGGGCGAGAGCCTTTTAGATACCGTTAGAACTATACAGTCGTATGGTGCGGATTATATCGTTATAAGACACTCCTGTAGTGGTGTTCCACATTGTCTGTCAAGATTCGTAAAAGGCTCAGTGATAAATGCAGGTGATGGAATAAATGAACACCCAACTCAAGCACTTCTTGATGCCTTCACAATCATGGAGAAAAAGGGTGAGGTTAAGGGGTTAAATGTTGCAATAATCGGAGATATAATTCATAGCAGGGTTGCAAGGTCAAATACCCTTTGTCTTCTCAAATTAGGTGCACATGTTAGGTATATAGCGCCTGCCACGCTCATGCCTACCCATATACCAAAGGGTGTAACGACCTTTTACAGTATTGATGAAGGGATAAGGGATGTGGATGTGGTGATGACATTGAGGGTCCAGAAGGAGAGGATGGACAAGGCATTCTTCCCGTCAGAAAGGGAGTATTTTAAACTCTACGGTCTTACAACTGAGAGATTACAGATGGCAGACTCCCAAGCCATTGTAATGCATCCAGGCCCAATGAATAGAGGGATTGAGATATCATCAGATGTGGCAGATTCTGAGAGATCTGTGATACTTGATCAGGTCACAAATGGTATAGCGGTTAGGATGGCAGTTTTGTATCTTGTTGGTGGTAGGGAAAATGGATAACCCCATATTACTTTATAATGGACATATCATAGAACCTTCTCAAGGGATTGATTCCGAGGGGTCAATACTGATTGAAAAAGGTAGGATAGCGGAGATATACAAAAAGAAAATCAAAAGGCCTACTAGTAAAGAAATAACCATTATTGATGTGACAGGATGTTTTGTTATCCCAGGTCTCATAGATATGCATACCCACTTGAGAGAGCCAGGGCATGAACACAAGGAGACAATCCACACGGGGACAAGGGCAGGTATCCATGGTGGCTTCACATCCTTATGCTGTATGCCCAATACATTCCCAATTAATGATAATGCTACTGTAACGAGCTTCATCATCAGAAAGGCCTATCAGGAGGGATTCTGTAAGGTCTATCCCATTGGTGCAATTACAAAAGGACAACAGGGGATAGAACTTGCAGAGATGGGGCTTATGCATGAGGCAGGTGCGGTTGCCTTTTCAGATGATGGCAGACCAGTGATGAATAGCCTTGTAATGAGGAGGGCTCTGGAGTATTCGAAAATACTCAACTGTCCTATTATTTCACACTCAGAAGATATCGCACTATCTGCCAATGGCTTGATGAATGAGGGTATTTTGTCTTACAGTCTTGGGCTTGAAGGGATACCAAGGGAATCAGAGGAGATCATGGTTGCGCGAGACATTTCCCTTGCGAGACTCACAAAGGGGAGACTTCATATTGCACATGTTTCAACAAGACAGGCTGTAGATATCATAAGAAGGGCGAAAGCAGAAGGAGTATGTGTAACTGCAGAAACTTGTCCTCATTATTTCACACTTACTGAAGATGCAATAAAGGATTACGATACCAATGCCAAGGTAAATCCACCACTTAGAACATTAGAGGATGTGTATGCGATCAAGGAAGGTCTCAGAGATGGCACCATTGATGTAATTGCCACTGATCATGCCCCTCACCACAAGGATGAAAAACTACTTGAGTTCGACAAGTCACCATTTGGTATCAGCGGTCTTGAAACCGCATTATCACTTGCGCTTAATCTTGTTGATGAAGCCGTTTTATCCATGTCAGATTTGGTGCTCAAGATGTCAAAGAACCCCGCATCTATATTGGGGTTGACTGGAGGTAGTCTAAAGGTAGGAAGTGATGCCGATATTACGGTAATAGATACAGAAAAGGAGTTTCTTGTGAGCGAAGAGACCATCTATTCTAAGGGGAAAAATACACCCTTTTTGGGTCAAACCTTAAAAGGAAAGGTAGTCTTTACAATAGCAAAAGGTAAGGCATATCAACATGGATCTATCTAATCATGAGTGGTACAAGTATGAGGTTGGTTTTTATGGTTTCACAGTCCCACTTTACTTGGCTATCGTTGCAGTCTTGGGTCTTTTCTTGATCCTGATATTTTTGAGGAAGAGGCAAGGGGATAAAAAAACTAAAACACCTACTGTCCAACCAGAGAATAAGGATGTTCAGGAGCAGATACCGGAAAACAAGCCCGAAGTTGTTGAGATAAAAAAAGATGAAAGCCCAACGAATATCAATCTACAACAAAAATATGATGATACCGCTTTACTTGAAGAATTGAAGGTTTTAAGGGATAGTCTTAGAGATTTTGAAAAGAGATTTTCTTGCCTGTATTCATTGATACCACAGGTCAAGAACATAATAGATTTAGAGGGTTTTGGGAACGGCCCCTTAAACAGGATTGAGATAAGAAATAATATCAGTGCCCTCCTTGAATATGCTAAGATAGACACATCTACACTGAATCCTCGCTCACCAAATCAGAGAGATTCAAAAATCAATATCAGCATCCTTGAATATATATCCAAGAAGATGGACGATTTTGACAATACATATAACACAGTAGTCTTTAAGTCTGAACATTATAATCTCGTAGGGTGTGCCTTTTTTCTATCAGGCAGGACTCATGATGCCCAGAGGTTTTTTGACAAGGCATTGGTTGCAAACAAAGACATTTCTGATGTATGGAGTAATAAGGGGGCTTGTCTATTGGACTTAGACAGATATGATGAGGCATTAGATGCCTTTAACAAGGCATTGGAACTTGATAGCAGTAACTATTATGCCTGCATGGGTATAGGCTTAATCCATCTTGAAAGGGCTGATGTTCAGAAGGCTTTGGATTTTTTCAAAAGGGCTACTATATGTAACCCACGATTTCCCGATGCATGGTATGAGGCAGGGGCTGTTCTCTCAAACATGAAGAGATACAATGAGGCAATAAACTTTTTCAACAATGCCATCCTTATTGATAATTCTGACGAAAGGCCATTGCTTTTAAGGGCAGTAGCACTGAGTGCTATCGGAAGGCATGAGGAGGCATTTGCGTCTTATGAAGATGCTATAAAGATAAAACCTGATTTAGAGGACTCTTGGTATGGTAGGGCGATTGAGTTGAGTTATCTTGGGTTACATAAAGATGCCATTGAATCCTTTGATTACTCGCTTATATTAAACAGGCAAAACTTCAAGGCCTGGTTTGGTAAGGGGTTATCCCACCACTACCTAAATGAACATGACTCTGCCATAAAGGCATTTGAAGAATCCATACGTCTAAATGAAGGGTATGCAAAGGCATGGTTTTATCTTGCCATATGCTACACTTCAATAAATGACTCAGAAAAGGCAAAAGAGTCGTTACTAAAGGCTATAAGTATTGATGAAAGATATAGACAAAAGGCATTAAGTATTGAGGGCTTGAGATCCCTCATCAGCGAAATGGATAGGAGTCAATAGATGAAGAAAAGGGCATTATTGGTATTAGAAGATGGCACTGTTTTTGAGGGTTTTGCGTTGGGGGCAGAGGGACAGACCATTGGGGAGGTGGTGTTTAATACCTCAATGACGGGTTATCAAGAGATACTTACAGATCCTTCCTATAAAGGGCAAATTGTAACCATGACTTATACGCAGATCGGAAATTACGGCATTAACGAAGAGGATGTGGAATCAAGGGGTGGTATCAAGGCGGAAGGATTTATTGTCAAAGAGGCTTGTCCTTACCCGAGTAACTGGAGGAGTAGGATGAGTCTTGATGATTATCTCAAAATGAACAACAAGGTTGGCATACAGAACATTGATACGAGGGCACTTACAAGGTTGATAAGGATAAAAGGTGCCCAGAGGGGTATCATTTCATCCACAGACCTTGATGTGAGGGTTTTATTCAAAAAGGTCAAGGAGTTTCCAGATATATCTACCTTTGACCTTGTAAGAGAGGTTGCAACTCATACATCTTATCATTGGGACGAAAATCTGTGGGGATGCCAAGATGTTCCTAAGACAAACAAGAGGGTAGTTGTATATGACTTTGGAGTCAAACTCAATATCCTGAGAAACCTCATCAGTGTGGGCGTTAATGTAGAAGTCGTACCCCCTCAAGTGTCTGCTGAAGAGGTCTTGGATATGAACCCTGATGGTGTGTTATTGAGTAACGGACCCGGTGACCCAAAGACAGTGCAGACTGGTATCAGTAATGCCAAGAAACTCATAGGAAAGGTGCCGATCTTTGGTATATGTCTTGGGCATCAGATAATAGGTCTTGCCCTTGGTGGTGATACATACAAACTGAGATTCGGACATCACGGGGGTAACCATCCAGTTATTGACCTTCAGACTGAAGAGGTGAAGATCACGGCACAGAATCATAATTACTGTGTAGATATAGAAAGCCTCAAGGGACAGGTCAGATTAACGCACAAAAATCTCTTTGACAAGTCAGAGGAAGGTATGGAGCATGTGGAGTATCCATTGTTTTCTGTTCAATATCACCCTGAGGCAGGACCAGGTCCCAACGACGCAAGATATCTATTTGAAAGGTTTTTGAACATGATTAGGGGTTAGAGATGGGTGTCTTAAAGATATATAAATATCCTGAGGTTGTCCTTACAGAAAGGGCAGAAGAGGTGCAGAATATAGACGGAGATATCAAAAAACTCGTAGATGATATGGTTGAGACGATGTATAAGGCACCTGGCATAGGGCTTGCGGCAAATCAGGTGGGTGTCTTAAAGAGGATATTCGTCTGTGATGTATCCACAAAAGAAAAGGCCTTCCCACTAATTGTAGTGATAAACCCAGAGTTGGTTCTCTCAGAGGATTTTATTGAGTCTGAAGAGGGGTGTCTTAGCCTGCCTGGTTGTAGTATAAACATAAAGAGGGCTAAAGAGGTCTTGCTTAAGGGATATGATTTGGAAGGGAAACCATTTGAGATCAACGCTGATGGTCTGCTCTCAAGGGCAATTCAGCATGAATACGATCATCTAAACGGGGTCGTGCTTTTTGACAAGATAAGTCCCTTTAAGAGGGAATTTCATAAAAAGAGATACCTCAAGAGACTACACAGGGATGAGCCTTAGTGATATTATTGCCTGTAATCTATCTTAGATCATGTCAATAGTTTTCTTTGGGACTCCGGCCTTTGCACTTCCAACCCTTAAGATGCTTGTTGAAACAGGTGAGGATGTCAGGCTTGTTGTTACACAACCTGATAAACCCCAAGGTAGAAAGAGGGAGATAGTTCAACCACCAATTAAAGCCTATGCCTTATCAATCGGGCTTAATGTTATCCAGCCAGAGTCCTTACGGGGTGATAACATCGTAGATGTAATCAAGGGATACGAGCCCGATTTCTTAGTGGTAGTGGCATATGGCAGGATCCTGCCCCTTGAAGTCCTTTCAATACCAAAGATAGCACCTATAAATGTTCATGGCTCTTTATTACCCAAATATAGGGGTGCTGCACCAATTCAATGGGCTATCATTAAAGGAGAGAAAAAAACAGGTGTTACAACTATGTTTATGGATGAGGGGCTTGATACGGGTGATATGCTTTTACAGTCAGAGACCGATATAGGTATGGATGACGATTTCAATACAATATCTGCACGGTTATCCTTGATGGGTGCGAATCTATTATTAGAGACAATAAAGGGGATGCGAGAAGGAGTTATAAATCCAACAAGACAGGATAACAGTATTGCAACCCTTGCACCACCACTAAGATTAGAAGACGGAAGGATTATATGGCAAAAGTCCGCAGTGGAGATATTTAATCTAATCAGGGCTATCAATGTCTGGCCCGTTGCGTATTGTTATCTAAAGGGTTTAAGGATAAAGATTTACAGTGCAGAACCTTTGTCTCAAGAAGGTCAGCCCGGCAGGATTGAGGATATAATCGACGGCAGATTGATTGTTGGCACTGGAAATGGCTGTGTAGCGATAAAAGAATTGCAGCCAGACGGTAAAAGGAGGATGTCTTGTAGGGACTTCTTGGCAGGGAGAAGGTTTTTAATCAAAGATGATTACCTTGATTAGAGCACTGTTGCTAAAGTTCCTATATCCACTGATGATGTTGATCGGTGGCTTGTCGTCATCACTCAAGGAAGGGCTTCAAAGATGGATAATACGTATGAACAATACACTTGTAAGGATGAAAAAGATAAAGGCAGAAAAGATACTTATCCTACTACCCCATTGCCTTCAAATAAATGACTGCAATATAAGGATAACAAACAACATAAAAAACTGTAAGAGGTGTGGTAGGTGCTTTATAAGCAGTTTAATCTCTATAGCGGAAGATAACAATATCTCTATATGTGTAGCCACAGGTGGCGGAATGGCGCGTAAGATAATCAAGGATACAAGACCAGATGCGGTTATTGCGGTTGCATGTGAACGTGACTTAAGCAGCGGGATAGTAGATTCCTTTCCGTTGCCGGTCTTTGGTATTTATAATAAAAGGCCTCAGGGTCCGTGTTTTAACACAGAGGTTGATACCTGTGAGGTCGATGAGGCAGTAAGGTTCTTTACCTTCAGATGACGTCTAAACGAATACACACGATACATATCCTCCATGATGTCTTTGAGAGGAATATAAAGGTAAAGGATGCGATGGAACCATACTTTACCTTGATTGATGATAGAGATCGATCCTTTATCATGGAGATAGTATATGGTGTGCTCAGAAAACTTTACTATCTCGACTGGATATTATCCCATTTTATAAAAGACACAAAGCCCCTTTCACAATCAACCATACACAACCTTCGTGTAGCGATTTATCAGATACTTTTTATGCGTGTGCCTGCAAGGGCTGTGGTCTTTGAGGCAGTAGAGATTGAAAAATCACATTCAGGGAGGGCGGATCTCGTCAATGCAGTGTTGAGAAATTATCTGAGACGGTCAGATAGCATTAACACCAAATCCATAGATGACCTTAGAGAGAGGATAAGTATAGAAACCTCTCACCCTCGTTGGTTGATTGATAGATGGGTCAATCGATACGGTATTCAGGGTGCTGAGGCATTAGCAAGGGCAAATAATGAGCGTCCGCCCATAGTGGTGAGGTTTAGGAATAACAACACCTTTGAAAAAGCCCTGCAGACACTCAGGGCACAGGGTTTTAAAACATCCATTTCAATCTACTGCCCCAACTGTCTATTAATCCACGACACAATAAGATTTAACACACTTCAATCACTTTTTGACAATGACTTTGTGCTTCAGGATGAGGCTTCACAATTGGTATCAATACTTTTAAATGTCTCTGATGGTATGACAGTGCTTGATGCCTGTTCTGCCCCCGGGGGAAAGACATCCCACATTGCAGATATCATGAATGATAGAGGGATAGTATATTCGGTGGAGGGCAACCCCAAAAGGTTTTTGCTACTCAAAGGGACAATCATGAGACTAAATCTCAGATCTGTAAAGGCTGTCAACTGTAATGTTGAAGAGATAAGAAGGGTTTTATCAAAGGAGGGAGTCACTGGATTTGACAGGATACTTCTGGATTCCCCTTGCTCTGGTATTGGTGTAATAAGGAGAAAACCTGATGTCAGATACAGACATACAGAGGAAGACCTGCTTAGGTTTCAACAAAAACAGATAGAGATGTTGACTGCCTTGTCAGATATGTTGTTACCAAACGGCCTGATGGTGTATGCAGTCTGCTCAACAGAGCCAGAAGAAGGTGAGGAGGTTGTAATGAGGTTTTTACAAAAAAAGTCTGGTTTTAGTATCATTAATTCAAATAAAGAGAGTCTAAAACCCTTCAAGTATGTAAGAAAGGATGGGCTTGTCTGCTATAGGACAATGCCCCATTTACATGAAATGGATGGTTTCTTCATGGCATTGATAAAGAGGAAAGCATGAGACAGTGGATCAAGATACCCCTTTACACACTTTTGGTGATTGTGTTTGGTATTATCGCAGGGCACATAACCTTTACGCTCCTTACACATAGCAAGACGGTTACAGTTCCAGACCTCAAAGGCAAGAGTATGGTTGATGCAAATATGACCCTAAAGAAGCACAACCTTTACATCAGACTTGAGGGAGAGGAATTTGACTCCAATGTTCCACAAGGACATGTCATGTGGCAACATCTCCCACCGGGCAGTGTGGTAAAGGAGGGGAGGGAGATTGGTGTGATGATAAGTAAAGGACCTAAGATAAGATATGTGCCAGATGTTGTAGGACATACCTTAGATGAGGCAGAGGTCTTATTGAGGGAGAGGGGGATTAAGATCACAAAGACCATTTATGTATCCCATCCTAAGATCCAGAAAAATGTAGTGATTGCTCAAAGGCCAGAGACACACGAAAAGGGAGGAGACTCCTTTAGTGTACTCGTAAGTGCTGGAATACAAGAATAAAAAAGGAGAAATTTATCATGACACTGATTGCACCTTCAATATTATCTGCAGACTTTATGAGGCTCGGTGAGGAGATACAAGCCGCCAAAGAGGCAGGTGCAGACTGGCTACATCTTGACATAATGGATGG
>JBDNDH010000299.1:0-2816 GCA_046719235.1 Thermodesulfovibrionales bacterium | reverse complement strand
TTATAGGCTGCTGTACAGACAGTCCCACAGTTAATCCTGCCGTGATTGTCAACTATCGTGCCCAACCCAGTCTTTACAACACCCAGATACCGGTTGTATCCAGTTGATATTGTAAGAGATGCATTTTGAACTACTGTTGTTTGACCATCAACAACATTAACGTTATCTGCACTAGCTAAATCCGGTCTGTTGTTATAAGCTTGAGTAGCAAAACCGTTTGTATCAAATAAGACCCTGTAGTTACCGCCTGGTAGGTTATCAAATGTATATGTTCCCTGTGGGTTGGTCATGGTTGACCTTATCATTGTATTGTTGGGTGAGGGGGGATAGAGTTTTACGGTCACTCCACCGATTGGTTTTGCGCTACTATCTGTTACACTCCCGATTATAGAGCCACCCAAAGAACCTTTACCTGAATAGACAGTGGTGCTTCCTGTGCAATCGTAATTACCAACTATATAGTAATAGTCACCACTTCTAACGGCAGACTTGCCTGCGGTTCTTGCGACTGGCAATGATGAGTCTTGTATCCACTGACCCAGCGTACCATCAGACCTAACCTTGCTATAATAAACATCTGTGCCACCCATCAGGACATAAAGCCTATCAGGCTCTACAAAGAAACTCGCATTTACCTGACTTGTCGCATAGGGAAGCGGGGTCGTTTCTGTCCAAGTGCCTAAAGCACCTGTAGCAGGAGTTACAGTAGTGTAATAAACCTTATCGGATATTGTGGTATCGGAGGTCCTCCCAAGTATCAGATAAGCATATCCGCCATAGAAGACAAGGGCACCCTCCCCTGCACCTGTAGCAGAAGGCAGGTCTGTGGCATTTTGCCATGAGCCTGGTGCACCCGTAGATGGGTTTATTTGCGAATAATAAAGTCTATTTGACCATTTTGGTGTTGCAGCGTCATTTCTACCACCCCCTACATAGAGATAGCCATTATGTGAGGCTACGTATGGAAACGAGCCAACCCAATTTGGTGTTGGGTTAGGAGATTGTGTCCATGAGGAAATAGTGCCATTATCTGCAGGCTTGGCATACCAGACACTTGCATCCACCAATGGGCTATTTATAGCACCTCCTGCAATGTAGATATAACCATTTGATTCGGCAATGCCAGCGCCAACCCTTATAAAAGTGCCCGAACCACCGCCTGTTTCCTGCCAGGCATCCAAAACCCCATTTGATAAGTCTTGTTTTGCAAAAAACACCTTCCCGTCTCCATACCCCATACTACATGCAGCGCCACTCGTCCCGCCACCAACTGCATAGATAATTGTTCCGCCCTGGTTGGTAACCTTTGTGACTGCAGGTAATACCCTCACTGATGACATTGGTGTATTAGTCTGCCAGTTTATAACTGCATAGACATGATTTGGAAATAGACTAAAACAAAGTATCAGTGCAATAAATAAAACCCTAATCATTTTCTTCATACCTCCCAAAGTCTTTTTTTGCCAAACCTGATATAATGATATAGGAAAAAGATGTAAATGTCCATTGCAAAAATCATGTCAAAACAAGGGGCAATAACCGCATGATACAGCAGTATAAAGACATCTTCGATGTGACAAGACATGGTGATGACATATATTCACTTGCAGAGACGCTAAATATCGATATGGATGAGATAGTAGACTTTAGTTCGACTATTAATCCTGTCACAATGCCAAAATCTGTGTTGGGTGCGATAAAGGAAGGGATGCCTCATATAATGAAATATCCCGACCCAGAGGCAAGGCTCGTTACAAGAGAGATATCAAGGCATTACGATATCCCCGCTTCATCAATCCTCTGCGGTAACGGTAGTACTGAACTGATACATTTGATAATAAAGGCTCTTCAACCAGAGAGGCTCTTGCTGTTTGCACCTACCTATCAAGAATATGAGAGGGCATTTAATATACATCAGAAACTATACAACCCCAAGGCATCTGTAGAATACATCACATTAAAGGCAAATGAAGAGTTTGTTACAGACATCAAAAAGGTCATATCATCCATCACAGGCGGTAAGGATATTGATACATTGAGGAGGTCACCGGTTATAAACACACCAGACATGGTCATAATATGCAATCCCAACAATCCTACTGGTGGTTTGATGGGCAGAGATGAGTTGTTAGAGATTGCAAACGTCGCAAGGCTCCTTAAGATCTACCTGATATTAGATGAGGCATATATAGACTTTTGCCCAACACACTCACTCATAAGGGATGTGGTTGATAACCCCTATTTGATCATCATCAGGTCTCTTTCAGTCTTTTATGCTCTGGCTGGATTGAGATTAGGCTTTGCGGTAATGCACCCTTCTGTGATAGATAAGTTCAAAAGGTTGAGACAGCCGTATTCGATAAATATCTTTGCACAACTGGCTGCCACTGCTGCTATTAACGACAAAAACCATACAAACCAGACTATAAGCCTCATCAATGAAGAAAAGATCACCCTTGAGGATGGCTTTAAGGCAATCAAGATAAGATACTTCCCTTCTGCCTGTAATTTCTATCTCATTCACCTCCAAAATGCACAAGAGGTATTAGAGTCCTTAAGGCAGAAGGCGATTATCTTAAGGAGCTGCTCAGACTTCAAAGGACTTGATGAGAGATACATACGAATAACCGTGAGGTCATACCGCGACAACATGAGGCTTCTTAAGGAATTAGCAAGGATCTTGGTATAAGAGAGACTATAAAGAGATTTGGGATCTCTTTTTTCATGATTACTCTTAATTCAATGAGGTTAAATTGGTTCAGTTTTTTTTAGTTGATATTCTGTGTTAGCATATCTAACCTAAAAAATACAGGAGG
>JBDNDH010000298.1:0-2818 GCA_046719235.1 Thermodesulfovibrionales bacterium | reverse complement strand
CCGGTCCTATGATGGTTCTCATGCTTAATCCTATACATGACGGGGTCTCTCATATTGATGTTACCGGATTGCATGTCTATCTTTGCACGGAGGGTCTTTGTCCCATCTGGAAACTCTCCAGCCCTCATCTTCCTGAAGAGGTCGAGATTTTCCTCAATTGACCTGTTCCTGTAAGGACTATCCTTGCCTGGTTCAGTGAGTGTGCCCCTGTATTGTTTGATCTCCTCAGGGCTTAGATCACATACATATGCCTTGCCCTTTTTTATCAATTCCTCTGCCCATTGGTATAATTGTTCAAAGTAATCAGATGCATAATAAAGCCTATCTCCCCAGTCAAACCCTAACCATCTTACATCCTCAATGATTGAGTCAACATACTCCTGCTCTTCCTTGCTTGGGTTTGTGTCATCAAATCGGAGGTTACAGTGTCCACCAAACTCCTCTGCAAGTCCAAAGTTAAGGCATATGGACTTTGCATGCCCGATGTGTAGATACCCATTAGGCTCAGGAGGAAATCTCGTTATGATGTATTTGTGTTTGCCACTTTTTATATCATCTTCAATGATTGACCTGATAAAATTTGCCGCCTTTGGATACTCCGGTTCCATGCCTTACCCCTTGTTATTAGATTTTTGAAACCAATCAAGTCCTTGAGATTGCATAGTTAAAATAATCCTGCACAAACCTTCCCGAAACAACATTTATCATACTAAACCTTAAGTCTCTATCTTTTAAGAATGTTGAATTTAGGGCGAGATAGAGTTGACGTGATATCTCATGCAGACTGTCATCTATGGCAGTGTCATTTATCCTTGAGCATGCGATCTCCTCTGTTTTATTAGTAAATTCAGCGTCTCGTGTAGGTGTAATTATCTTTTTTGCATAATATACCCTACACCTTAATGGTCTGTGTCCGGATATAATACAGGTATTATTTTCAAGCAAAGGACATTCGTAAGGTGTGTTTTCTGATTCTAAGAGTCTTGTCCTCATTTCACAAGCCTTTTGGATAACCCCTACCCTCTGTTCTCTCGTGAGCATTTTGTTGATAATGTGATTGATGTATGCAGACTCAATCAAGGTAAGTGTAAACTGTTCGTAGCAACAATCAATACAAGTAATACCACAAGATTTAAGGGGGGTTGAGATGTTTTCCTTGATGGTACGTTCTATCTCATTTACATACACCTCATATTCATTAAAAAACGGTGTTAGATTGACAAGATTTTTACCTTCTAAGGAGGGTTCCCTGATAGTCAACCTCTTATTTTGTTTGTCGTATTTCTTTAAAAGACTCCACTGATAGTAACTTGATGGTGTAGATTTTATGTCTTTGAGTCGCTTTTGAGCCATCTTTAGCCCAAAACCCTTTCTCAGGAGATAACTATTTATAAATGTCCCTGTCCTCCCCAATCCAAGTCTACAGTGCACAAGTATCTTCTTGCCAAGAAAAATTGCCTCATCAAGCCATTCAAGCGCCTGTTCCATCTCCTCAAGTGCCGGAACGCTATCATCATCA
This sequence comes from Thermodesulfovibrionales bacterium, assembly GCA_046719235.1. Classification (GTDB taxonomy): domain Bacteria; phylum Nitrospirota; class Thermodesulfovibrionia; order Thermodesulfovibrionales; family Dissulfurispiraceae; genus DUZI01. Next base: position 1,299 of record JBDNDH010000298.1, on the reverse strand, counting down.
ATAGCCAAGTAATAAACCTCAAATCCGCATAGTCTTTCAATCTCGGCAAGGTCACAAAACTCTCCACAGAGATTTACTATTGCAGATATACCATGTCTTTTTAAGACATCAAGGTCTTCCTCGCTCAAGGGGGCTGGACCTACTGCAAGTTGATCAGTAATCCATCTTATTTGATATTTTGACATCGTGTTTATAAACTTAATATATTTTCAACCTTTTGTTCTAACTCTTGTTTCTCAATAGGTTTGATACAATACTCCCTTGCACCCAACGATAGAGCCTCCCTTGCTGTCTGTAATGTCGGATATCCTGTCAACATAATAGCCTTGAGATCTGGCTTAAATTTTTTCATCTCTTCAAGAACCTCTATCCCGTTCATCCTCTTGAGTTTGATGTCGAGTATTGCAAGGTCTATATGGTTTTTTTTGCAGAAATCGATGGCATCCTCTTCCTCTGTAAAGCCAAAGATAGTATGCCCCTTCCTTTGAAGTATCTTCTTTACAACATTTACAGAGTCAACCACATCGTCAAGAACTAATATATTCGCCATCTCTCACCTCATATATCATTTTAATGCTTTGCCGGTAGTTTTATTATAAACATAGTTCCTTTTTTTGGCATATCCTCTTCTTCAAGCCAATGAAACCTTGTCAAAGGTGGACTCTCAAAGTCTATGCTACCATTGTGATCATGTATTATACCTAATGTGACGGATAAACCAAGCCCTGTTCCTTTTCCCACACTCTTTGTGCTGAAGAATGGGTCAAATATTTTATCCTTGTTCTGAGGACTTATCCCACATCCAGTGTCTGTGATAGTTATCACCACACTGTCAGATGTCTCCTCAAATCCTGTAGAAACTAATATCTCGCCGTCGCTTCCAATGGCATCAAAGGCATTTCTTAAGAGATTCATAAATACCTGCTCCAACTTCTCCGTATCACCGTATATAAGGGGTATGTCATTAGATAACCTCTTTTTGAAGTAGATCCTGTCAAGACTAAAGGTATGCTCTACAACGGAGATAACCTGCATGATAATATCATTTACTGATACATCCCGTTTTATGCTCTCTGACCTCCTCGAGAAGTGCAAAAGGTCTGAGACTATCTTTTTACATATCCTTGTGTATTTTTCAATGATAAGCAAGTTCTCATATATCTCAGTTCCTTTGTCGGCATCCTCAAGCATAATCTGCACATTCCCGAGTATTATTCCAAGAGGGGTATTTATCTCATGTGCTACACCCGCTGCAAGTTGCCCGATTGATTCTAAATGTTGTGCCTTTGCAAGAGATCG
>JBDNDH010000297.1:0-2819 GCA_046719235.1 Thermodesulfovibrionales bacterium | reverse complement strand
CATGAGTATATGTTGTTTTTTTACCGGTTGTTTTATGACTAACCCCTCTAATGTCCTACACCTTGAAAACGCAACATACAATTGTCCATGAGAAAAGGTGCCCTTGCCTATATCAATGATGACCCTGTCAAATGTCATCCCTTGAGCCTTGTGTATGGTGATAGCCCATGCAAGCTTAAGTGGGTATTGACTAAAAGTCCCAACAACCTCCGCCTTAATACCCTCTTTCCCTTTATCGTATTTAAACTCATACATCTCCCATGTGTAAATCTGAACCTCAACCTCTTCACCACCTTGAATCTCAACAATAATGCTATCTTCTGATCTATTGTGTCTTTCTATATCAACAATTATCCCAATACTGCCATTAATCCATCTTCCATAGGGGTCATTGTTTAACAACATTACCTGTGCCCCTTTTTTAATCTTAAGGTCTAAGGACGTTGGTAGGTCTTTAAGGTTGAAATTACCACCGACTATCGCCTCGTAACTGTAAAGTTTACCATCTATAGATTGAAGTTTCATAGAGTTTATAGAATCCGCAACATCATTTGTGGTGGTCAGATAAACATAGAAGTCTTTTTCGTCTTGAAAATCAGGATGATATCTCCGATTAATGATCTCTATGTCTTCATCAGTTATGGTATTATTCCTGATAGAGTTTAATATTCTTATGAAGACCTCATCTGATTGACGGTATATTTTTTGTAATTCTATGAATTCAAAGGGGAACCCGTTTTCAAATACATGCGATGAAAAGAAATACGGACTTTTGTAAAGTGTCTTGAGCATCTCTCTTTCCCTTGAAGTGACCACAGGTGGTAACTGATAAAGATCTCCAATAAAAACCATCTGGGTACCACCAAAAGGTAACCCCTTATGCTTACCATAGATACGAAGGAATCTATCAACACAATCCATAAGATCAGCCCTAAGCATTGATACCTCGTCAATAACTATGGTGTCAATCTTTTTATATAGTTCTTTTGTCTTAGGACGAATCTTTTTCACCGAGTCTGGGGTTACATCAGGTTTGAAGTTGAAAAAGGAATGAAGTGTCTGCCCTTTTATATTGACAGCAGCAACCCCCGTTGGTGCTATAACAGCGATATTCTTTTGTGTGTTGTCCCTAAAGTATTGTAAAAGTGTTGACTTCCCAGTGCCAGCCCGACCAGTGATAAACACACTTTTATCCGTATGCTCAATGGTCCTTAAGGCATGTGAGAACTGTTCATTCATATCTAAGTTCATTTGCATTTATTAATTTTACAGAAAATTCTCACAATAGACAAAGATTATGATATAATTTCTGAATTTAGATATGGTTAGTAATATTAAAAAAGAACGGTTGATAGATACCTTTATAGAACTCATCAAAATCAACTCGCCAAGCTTCTCTGAAAAGACGATCTGCAATCACTTAAATACTTTGCTACGCAATTGCGGATTTAAAACAACTATACAAGACTTTGGAAGGTCTATAAATCTTATCGGCTTCAAAGAAGGTCACGATAATACAATACCTACCCTGATATTAAGTGCCCATATGGACACAGTGCAACCAACAGAAGGGCTTTCCTATAGCATTGATGATGAAAGGATTAAGAGCACAGGCAACACCATACTTGGCGCAGATGACAAAAGCGCCATCGCCCAGATTATAGAGGCAATCAGGGTAATACAAGAAACCAACATTGAACATGGCGACATAGAGATCGTTTTTACATCAGCCGAGGAGAAGGGGCTGATTGGTGCAAAAAGTTTAGATTACGCATCTCTCAAGGGGAAAATGGCACTTGTCATAGATAGCACAGGATCTGTAGGCAGGATAATCATTGCTGCCCCAACACACCTCACCTATGAACTTACCGTCAATGGGAAATCCGCCCACGCAGGCATAGAACCTGAAAAGGGGATCAATGCAATTAGGGTTGTAAGTGAGATCATTGCAAATATACCAGATGGTCGCATAGACAGCGTCACTACAGCAAACGTAGGTTATATACGCGGAGGTGGTGAGACAAATGTGGTCCCTGCAGAGGTTACTATCAAGGGAGAAATCAGAAGTCATGATAGAGAGACACTAAACAAAACGATACAGAGACTAAAGGATACCATCAATGATGTCTGTGAAAAAGCCTCAACAAAATATTCTTTGAAGGAGTCCATAGAATACGAATCCTTTCGTATAGATAACGATGATGCCTTTTTGTCGATTGTAAAGCAGGCATATGAGAATGTGGGCATTAATCCAGAATTGGCAGTTTCTGGCGGTGGCTCTGACGCAAACATATTTAACCATAAGGGGATAAAGGCTATTAATATATCAAATGGTATGCAGTCTGTGCATACAAATGAAGAGTATATCTTGATTGATGACCTTGTAAAAGGTGCATCTGTGATTGTTGAGATTATCAAGACAATGAGGCAATATAGGCAATGAAAACCATCTGGGCACCTTGGAGAATGGAGTATATACTATCAACAAAACCCAAGGAATGTATCTTTTGTGAGAAACCAAAAGAAAAGACAGATAGAGACAACCTTATACTATATAGGGCAGAGTACTCTTTTGTCATCATGAATAAATACCCATACAACAACGCCCATCTAATGGTAGTGCCTTACTTTCATACCTCATCTTTTGATGGCTTGTCATCCAAAGAGCTCCATTCACTCATGGATATCACCAAATATTCAGTAGATTGCATAAAAGAGGCATTTAGACCGGAGGGGTTTAACATAGGCATAAACCTTGGGGTAGTGGCAGGTGCTGGTATTGAAGAACATATACACATCCACATTGTTCCTCGGTGGGG
>JBDNDH010000296.1:0-2820 GCA_046719235.1 Thermodesulfovibrionales bacterium | reverse complement strand
TATTACGATAAGTCCAAGAAATATGACGGTACAGATAAAGGTGATAAGTTTATAGTGAATGATGTAAAAATCAACAAGGCTATGCAGTTTAGAGATAGATAGTTGTTTTAGTTTCTCATACATATTGCATGCTCCGCAGAAAGAGGGGGAGATTCCCCCTCAATGCTGTGGATTATACAAAAGGTTATACCTCCTTTTTGACCTTTGCCTTTTTGGATGTTAATCCCACCCCTTCGAAAAGATGATATAGGGCATATCCCCACCACAATGTGTAGACTACATAAAATACTAACAGACCCGACATCACAAAAAATTTATCCATAACACTTTGTGATTCTATTTTGTAGTAGTTGTAACTGGTTTCCACAAGTTTTTTATTAACCTCATTTACCATCTTTGCCATATCAAACTGGCTTTTGAGTTGGAGTTCTTTATCAATCCTTGTCAGCAATGTCCACCAGTCTTTAAGGGCTTTCTTTTCGTCGTATTCATATAGCGACTTAAGTTTTTCCCCATCATTTTTATACATGAAATCCGCATCCCTTATTACTACCTTAAGGAGCAAACCCAGATCCCCAGATATGTTGAGTTTAGTACCCTGTATGTCTGCTGTTATATTATTTTTGGATAGGAGAGTGTGCATCCTTTTAATCTGCTCTGCATCTTTTGCCCCTTCAAGGTTGATTGTGATGGAGAAAGACTTGCCAACAAACTTCTCGGCTGATTGTGATACCTTTGGTACAAAGTACGCTGAACCTTTTGAGAGTTTATTAAATATATCGTCTGCGTATTCAAGACCATTCATGCCGTTAAAAATAGGCATCATTATCAGAAAGAACAGCCCAAAAAAACCAGCTGTCATGATTAACCCTAAATTAAAATGCTTTTTATCCTTAACTAACATGTTTATCCCTCCTTTAATGCCTTGATGTTTTTGAAGAAATTAGAAAGGACCCAGAATACAAAGATTGCAATAACGATCCAGAATATTACATTACCGATCAGTTCTATCCCCTCAATAAGTCCTTTTGGTAGGGAAATGTAACCCATTTCTGTGAATTGTTTCGGCAGTGTTGTGACCCTGTTGATAAAGCCTGCTAATATCGTGATGACCCAGAACATCCTGATAGTCAATCCGCTAACAACCTTTGTGACGAGTGCACCAATCTGAATCCCCAAAAGTGAACCCAACAGCATTCCCATTGCCAATGTATAAAATACAAAACCATAGATAGCATACTGTGTGATGGCACCATATCCAGCAGTAAAGACTATCTGGAATATATCAGTTCCAACTGTTGTAAATGTTGAAATACCAAAAACATATACAAACATAGGAAATGTGATAAAGCCTCCTCCAACGCCCATCATAGCAGAGGCCAATCCGACTATAAAACCACCTGCTGCAAGTATAAATGCAGATATGCTCCTTCCGCCTGGCACCATATCTTCGTCAAATTTGACCATTGGCGGTATGTTGATTGCCTGAAGCTTACCTGCTAAACCAGGGACAGTTGTAGCTGTTGGCATGGCAGGACCACCATGTCCCCCATGACCAGCTGGTTGTTTGCCTGACTTCCTCTTTTTAATGTAATCGGAGATACCATACCAGCTTAGAAACCCAAGCAATGATGCGTAAATGATACTCACCATAGCGTCGCTGAGTATTGGGTTTAGGTCGTATATGGTCTTTTGAATAAACCCGCCCAAAGAGGCACCGATTATTGAACCAATGAGAAAGTATACGGCGAGCTTTACATTGACATTACCCATCTTTTTGTGAAGGACAGACCCCATTATAGCTTTAGCAAAGATATGGAATAGGTCGGTTCCAACTGCCAAGATGCCTTTTACCCCTGCTGCCATTAGGGCTGGTGTGATTATAAATCCACCCCCAGCACCGATACAACCAGTGATTAAGCCTGCACAGAAACCGATGGCAATGGAAACCAGAAATACGGTTGTGGTGTAAAAGGAAGGAGCGTATGCCTTTTTGCCACCTATGATGTCTGCTGCATCTACAGCATATAATCCAATAATTGGGATCAATGCTGCAAAGATTAGGAGTATGAACATCCGCTTTTTGTTTTTGAGGATGTTCATCGAGACCTCGTAGTCCCATTTTGCGTGATAGACTGCTGCTGAATACATCAAATGATACAACTGCCTAAATACACTCATAAGCCCCCCTCTAACATTTTTATATTTTTTGAGCATCGTAGGGTAACAAAACAGAAAATCAAATTTCAAGAGGAAATAAACAACCCTATAACACCAACATAAAAGTGTCATAATAGAAACTTCTAAACTGTTTAATTTTTGAACGAGGAGACAGGATGGCAGGATAGAACATGTCATGACAAGGCACAAGGGATTAAAGAGGCCGTATGAAATTTACATGTTATTAATGGAGAGATAATACAGGATAAGGCATCAGAGATACTCTCAATGGGTGAGAGATAGAAGACAAATTGTTTAATCCCATGAGCCAACATTGGCATAATACGAGGGAACGTATCCAGCAGGAAACTGCCGAAGAAACCAAAGGAGATAGTAAATTGATACAAGCGAGGGATTTGGGTCGAAATTGTTTTGTGGGAAAATTCAAGAAGTAGAAGGCATAGACATCAGTGATAAAGGGCAAGGAAATTAACTAATAGAGACAAGGCATTTTTTTGACGAAACAGGGCAACCCCTTACCATTGACAATTAATCCACCTTTTTTATAATATAACTGTCTTGTTTAAATTAGATTTTCCAAGTAATTATTTGTTAAGGACGGTGTAAAAAGATGAAGACCTGTTTTATGAAAAAGGAAGA
>JBDNDH010000295.1:0-2835 GCA_046719235.1 Thermodesulfovibrionales bacterium | reverse complement strand
GCCTGGAGCATGGGTTCGTTGCACCCGGCCACCCGCTTTGGCCTGGATGGCGAGACGGGCTCCCTCGGTCTGGGCCGCCGCGCCGACCTTGCGCTGATCGATGATTCGGGTGGCGTTCTCGCCACCTGGCTCGGGGGGAAGTTGGCAGCCCGGAACCGGCAGCCGACGCCGCGCCTTGAGCAAGCACTGGCCGATCCCTATCGCTACCCGCCAGCGGCTTATCGCACGGTGCATTTGCCCGAAAAACCGGAAATGGCAAGATTCCACTTCACGACAAAGACGATTACACCCATCACCACTATCACAGCGGCGCTTACTAATCTCATTTTGACAAGCATTGGTGTTTTTGACAACATAAAAAGCAGCAATATGCCGAGCGACACATCCACCATTGCACCAATGGTGATTGTATATTTCAGACCAAGATATGGCATCAATACAGCAATGGCAATAATTACCCCAACAATACTTCCAACCGTATTGATTGCATATACACCCCCAATCACAGATTCCTGCCTCTTTATCCTCAGGATAATATAGGTTATAAGTGGAAGCGTCATACCTGCACAGATAGTTGATGGGAGCATAATTAACATTGAAATTGCATGGCTGATTAGGTTAAAGAAGATGTATCCCTCATCAGTCCTCTGGATTGCCTTTAGACTATAAACCATCAACTCAAAGGTTGATTGATATAAGAATATTGTCAAAAAGGCAAAAATACCCATTATTATCTGTATCCACGATAACACTATAAAAGGCTCTTTGAGCCTCTCAATAAACCTCTTTATTATTAACCCACCTAAAGCAAGCCCAAGAATAAATGCAGAAAGCATCAATTCAAAAGAATGAGTAGAACTACCTAATACAAGACTCAGCATCCTTATCCATGCTATCTCATATATGAATGAAGCAAGTCCTGTCCCAAAGGCAACTAAAAGTAGCCATTTTGCCTTGATGGTATCATCTATAGTGAATAACTTCTCTTCATCTCTTTGATTGATTTTAAGGGTATTTACCTCTGGCAGCCTCTTACAAACCATATACACCACTATTGCCAACAATACATTTAGCAAACCTGCCGATAAAATAGTCCCCGGAAGTCCAACAAAGTCAATCAAGAAAAAACCCGACAGCAGCACCCCTATTGATGCACCAAGGCTGTTTGTAAAATAAAGCAGGGAAATCGTTGCCCCTGGTCTGTCAGACAGCAGTCTAATCAAACCGCCACTTAGTAATGGAAAGGTTGCGCCTAAAAGCACCGATTGTGGAAGGATAAGAAGGGCAGAGATAGACCATTTTATTAATGAAACAACCATAGAGGAGTCAATTATACCAAAGAGGCTCCTGTATGCAAAGTCAGTAGTATTTAAAAACACCGAGTGAAAAATGATACCCAATACCCCGATTACGCCTTCTACGATTGCATAAGATAAAATAAGACTTCTTATCTTATGGGAATACCTCGCTGTTATTGCGGAGCCAATAGCCATGCCTCCCATAAATATGCAGAGCACCAGAGTTTGGGCATAGGCAGAATGACCAAGAAAGAGTTTTAGATAATGAGACCAGATAGATTCATATATAAGTCCAGTAAGTCCAGAGATAAAAAAGACAATACCAAATATTAGAAACAGCATGTTACCCCCTTTGGTTTTTGTTATTCATTAAATACTTTTTTGTTTTGAGAAAAATGCTTATTTCACCCTATACAAAACTGCATAAGGAAAGTTTTCATAAACCAATTCAAATCTCCTGAGATTATCCTGACTTACTAATAACATCCTGTATAAAAGGGTCATTTCAAAATCCTCATGGGCATTTATCTGGTATAGTTTGCCCTCTTTTGATAGTATCAAATGTATTGTGTGTTTAGCCTTTGGATTAAGCGGGAATTCATGCCTTTTATTTTTACCCCTATTGTGAAAAACCACCTTTTTGTAACCAATATTTACATTATTATCAACAATTTGCAATGTATTATCCTTAAGATCCAACACTATATCCTCACAATCCCCTTTTGCATCCTTAGTAATTGTGCAATGAAAATAGTGTTGAGGAATACTCCTTGAGAGCATATCAGCCTCATCTTTTGGTAATGCATTGTCTTTTAGTATATGTGTTGACAGCATTTGATTATAAAGAAGGATATACACTGGCGATTGTGGTTTCTCACTATAGTTTGAGGCTATTCTTAGAAGTGCTGGGAGATTAGAGCCTATATTGTGGTAGTCCTTTGATTTATGATTAGTGAGAAATGATACATACCTATATGCAGTCTCTTCATCTGATTCGGTAAAAACCTTTAAGATTACATAAGCCTTGAGTGGATTAAAGTTTTCATTGTCCATAAAGGTTGCCCTTTTTGCATAATACTGAAAAGGGTTTCCAATATCCCACCAAGCAATGATTACTGCATCTTTTGGGGCTATCTCATTTATTGTCTTAAAGCTATCCACCTGTTTTTCATGAAGATATGGGGTGGTTTCATAAAAAAGTCTTTGGGCTGGAAAGGTTAAAAATACAAGAATAGCAAGGGCAGATATCTCAACAAGCCTTTTATTGAGATTAAACCTCTTTGAGATAAAATCCTTAAATAGATAAACAAAATATCCGAGCCCCATGCCAATGAATGGGCTTGCGTATATCAAATATCTATATCCACTATAAAAGGCTGAAAAACCTATAATCACAAAAGGGGTAACTGGTAGCAAGTATTTAATATGTCTGATAAATAATAAGGCAAAGCAAAAGAGGGCTAAAAAGAATGTTACAGCATTATCCGTTGTGTGACTGATAAAATTGCTTAAGGTTACAGGCTGTATCTCTCCTATG
>JBDNDH010000294.1:0-2848 GCA_046719235.1 Thermodesulfovibrionales bacterium | reverse complement strand
ATGGCTTCACAAGAGGACTGATAAGATTCATGTCTTTTCCTGTGTTTATATTTGCAGGTCTATACGTTATAGGTCTTATTGTTCTTCCCAGTGCAATCCAAAAACTCAAGGTTGCACCAAATGAACTTGCCCTTGAAACACCATATATTGAAAACAGTATAAAATTTACCCGCAAGGCTTATGACCTTGACAGGATTGAGGTCATACCCTTTGATGTTGACTACAATCTAAAGGGCACAGATATAGACAGAAACGAGGCAACAATAAAGAACATCAGGCTTTGGGACCACTCCCCTCTATTAAGAACCTATAGCCAACTCCAGCAGATCAGGACATACTACAGGTTTGCTGATGTTGACAACGATAGATACATCATCGATGGTAAATACATGCAGGTAATGTTATCACCACGGGAACTATCATACAACGACCTTCCAAGCAAATCTTGGATAAACGAGAGGCTTATCTTTACACATGGCAACGGAATCACCATGGGACCTGTCAGCAGGATAAGCAGGGAGGGACTCCCAGAGTTTATCATAAAGGACATACCACCTGTAAGTAATGCGGATATCAAGGTTACAAGACCAGAGATTTACTACGGTGAGATGTCAAATGATTACGTAATAGTGGGGACAAAGGTGCCTGAGTTCAGTTACCCCACCTCTACTGAAAATGTATATACAACATACAAAGGCAGAGGTGGTGTGCCTATTGATTCAATATTTAAGAGATTTCTCTTTTCTCTGAGATTTCAGACCGAAAAGATACTCTTGTCAACCGACATCACAGACAAGAGCAGAATCCTATACTATAGAAACGTATCCATAAGGGCAAAAAAACTCACTCCTTTTTTGCTGTTTGATAAAGACCCATATATAGTTGTAAACAAAGAAGGAAAGCTCCTGTGGATAATCGATGCATACACCGCTAACAACAAGGTTCCCTACTCCAAACATCTCAATAGAAATATTAATTACATCAGAAACTCCGTAAAGGTTGTAATAGACGCATACGATGGGACGGTTGACTACTACATAAGTGACCCTTCGGATGTGATGATAAAGGTATATTCAAGGATATTTCCTGAGATATTTAAACCCCTTAACCAGATGCCAAAAGATCTGCTTGAACATATAAGATATCCCCAGATGCTTTTACAGGTGCAGGCCCAGATGTATTCAGCATTTCACATGACTGATCCTAAGGTTTTCTACAACAAGGAAAACCTCTGGGAGATACCTAGTTTCGGAGACAAACAGATGGAGCCCTACTATACGATAATGAAGCTGCCCGGTGAGAAAAAAGAGGAATATATACTCCTACTTCCCTATGTCCCTGCAAAGAGAGACAATCTTGCCGCATGGCTTGCTGCAAGATGTGATGGCGACAAATATGGAAAACTTATAGTTTATACCTTTCCCCGCGACAGATTGGTATATGGTCCAAAACAGGTGGATGCAAGGATAAATCAAGATGCCTATATCTCTCAGCAACTCACCCTATGGGGGCAGAGGGGCTCTCAGGTAATCAGAGGCAGCCTCCTTGTAATACCAATTGAGAGATCTCTACTGTATGTCCAACCACTTTACCTATCTGCTGCCGATAAGGTAGGTTTGCCAGAGTTAAGAAGGGTTATAGTCTCTTATGAGAATGAGGTGGTGATGGAAGAAGACCTTGAGTCTGCACTTGTGCGTCTGTTTGGCGCAAAACGGCAGACCCCCACAAAGACCCAACCTGAACAAAGGGAGACCAAGATGTCTATAGCAGAACTCTCTAAGGAGGCATTGCGTCTCTATGAGAGGGCTATAGAACTCCAGAGACAAGGCAATTGGGCAGGTTATGGTGAGGAACTGAAAAAACTCGAACAGGTCTTGAAGAAGATGGCAAAATGATAAGGATAATTGAAGACAAAGGCAAAAAAAACACCTTTATAAACTCCCTACTTCACAGGCATAGTGAACCCTCAAGGGAGATCATAGAAAAGGTAAGCACTATAATAAACGATGTAAAAAAAGAGGGAGACAAGGCACTAAAGAGATACACAAAGGTCTTTGACCTGCACAACTGCCCGTTAGTCTTTGACATACCTGACAAGCCTGCAGTAAAAGATAGAAGAATTATCCAGATGATAAGACTTGCCATCAAGAGGATAACGAGATTTCACAGAAGGCAGATGCTGTCATCATGGGAGATAAAAGAAAGGGGCATACGGTTAGGGCAGATAATCAGACCGCTTGATACCGTTGGTGTATATGTACCAGGCGGCAAGGCATCATATCCATCAACTGTATTGATGAACATCATTCCTGCACAAGTTGCAGGGGTAAGGGATATCATCGTCTGTATACCAACACCAAGGGGAGAGATAAACCCCGTCGTAATCTTAGCACTTCAGGAGTTGGGCATCAAGAGGTTCTACACGGTAGGGGGTGCACAGGCAGTTGCTGCCATGGCTTATGGCACAAAGACTATCAAAAGGGTAGACAAGATAGTCGGTCCTGGAAACATATTTGTTGCCACCGCAAAGAGACTCGTCTTTGGCGTGGTAGACATTGACATGATAGCAGGACCAAGCGAGATTGTGATCATTGCCGATGAAACCAGCAACCCCGCCTTTGTGGCTGCAGATCTTCTCTCTCAGGCAGAGCATGATGAGATGGCATCAAGCATACTGCTTACTGACTCAAGGCAACTTGCCGAACAGGTAAGATCCGAGATCTCAAAACAGATAAAAAATTTAGAAAAATCAGATATTGCTAAAAGATCCCTCAGTTCTTATGGCGGCATCATAGTAGTCAGTGATATTTTAGAGGCAATAGATATTGTCAATATTATAGCCCCAGAA
>JBDNDH010000293.1:0-2848 GCA_046719235.1 Thermodesulfovibrionales bacterium | reverse complement strand
TTACGAAATCTTTCGCCTCATCAGCAGTCAAATCAGGTATAATCAATCCATCTACCCCAGCCTCAGATGCCTGTCTCAAAAACTCTCTATCTCCCAACTTGAATATTGGGTTATAGTAAGACATTATTACGATGGGTATCTGCAAGTAACCTCTATGCTCCTTAATAAAGGAGAGCACCTTTCGGAGGGTTATCCCCTCCCTCAATGCCCTATCTGATGCCATCTGTATGATCGTACCATCGGCAAGCGGATCTGAAAATGGGATACCTAACTCTATGATATCTGCACCACATCCTTGTAAAATCTGCATTCTCTCAAATGTAGAAGACAAATCTGGATCCCCAGCCATGATGTATGGGATAAATGCCTTTTCCCCATTTAATTTAAGTCGTTTAAAAGTCTCTCTTATCCTTGACATAAAAACCTATTCTTCGATCTTATCATCAAATAACCTTATAATACTCTCAGTTTTATCCTCAAATATCTTGAGGCTCTTCTTTGTGTTTTCAATCTCAATCTTTGCCCTCTTAAGTTCGTCTGCCAACATTATAGAGGTGATTATCGCAGCCTTCAGGGGTGTTAATGTTGGCATCTTCTCAATGGATTGCCTCAACCTCAGATCAACAAATTCCGCAAGCTCTATAATATACTCCGGTGGACAATTTGACCTTATCTTGTATTGCTTGCCGAGTATTGTAACTTCTACAAATTCCATCAAGATATCAACCTGCTAATTGCCTTCAACCCCATCTAATTCCTTGATTAAATCCTCTATCTGTGATTTAATCTTAAATTTATCATCAGTTAGTGCCCTAATCTCCTCGTCCTTTTGACGAATGATCGCCTCAAGTTCCCTTATCCTTGCCTCAAGTGCCGATTTTTCAATCTTCAAGGTTTTAATCTTCTCAATAGCAATAGAGATCTTTTCCTCAAAAACCTTAACCGATTCCATCAACCTACCTCCTCATCTATAATCAGTATTAATGTGATAAAAATAATACAAAATAAACGGCACAAAATACAAAGTTTTTACAAACCAGACCTGACATCTAAATATTGGGCAGATAATTCCGACATGTTTATACAACAGTACATTTAACTGACTCGGTTAAAACAAATTATTCAAACAATTACTGCTCGTTTAGTTTTCTTTGGTCTAAAACCCACCTTATTTGACAAAGTGAGCAGATTTCCTTTATTATGAGCGTTCTTATGTATTTTCAAGACATAATTCTAAAACTCCACGATTACTGGTCAAAAAAGGGTTGTGTATTAATCCAACCCTATGACATCGAGGTAGGGGCTGGAACATTTCACACAGCCACATTTTTCAAGGTCTTAGGTCCAGAGCCATGGAAAACCGCATACGTTGAACCATGCAGGCGACCTACAGATGGTAGATACGGCGAAAATCCAAACAGGTTACAACACTATTATCAATACCAAGTCATTATAAAACCATCACCTCAAGATAGTCAGGGCGTTTATCTTGATAGCCTTGCATACCTGGGAATAGACCCTCTAAAACACGACATCAGATTTGTAGAGGACGACTGGGAGTCACCAACATTAGGGGCATGGGGACTTGGTTGGGAAGTCTGGTTAGACGGTATGGAGATAACCCAATTTACATATTTTCAGCAGGTTGGGGGATTTGACCTTATGCCTGTCTCTCTTGAGATTACATATGGACTTGAAAGGATAGCCATGTATCTACAGGATGTAGATAATGTCTTTAATCTAAAATGGAATAAAGATATCAAATACGGTGACATACACAAGATAACAGAGGTTGAGTTTTCACGATTCAACTTTGATGAGTCAAACCCAGAGGTCCTTTTTAATGAATTTAATACATACGAGATGGAATGCAAGAGGTTAAATAATCTCCATCTTGTCCATCCTGCATATGAATATTGCCTTAAATGCTCTCATGTATTTAACCTGCTTGATGCAAGGGGTGTTATCTCGGTTACAGAAAGGACTGGTTACATATCAAGGGTGAGGGCATTGGCTAAGATGTGTGCGGAATCATACGTCAGACAAAGAGAGGAGATGGGATTCCCACTCTTGAAAAACCATGACATTACAAGATAAACCTCAACTCTTACTTGAAATAGGCACAGAGGAGATCCCTGCCAGATTTATATCGATTGGGACTAACAGGCTCAAAGAGCAGGCTGAAAGGGTCTTCAAGGATTTTAGGTTTGACTACAGTGATATCAAAACCTTTGGAACCCCTCGCAGATTGTCACTTATTACAAATATCTCACCAACGCAAATGACATCTGAAAGGGAGATATGGGGACCTCCCGTGTCCGTTGCATATGACAAAGATGGCAAATTAACAAAGGCTGCAGAGACATTTATTAAAAACAATTCATTACACGTTGACCAACTACAACAGAGGCAGAAAGGGAAAGGGCTGTATATCTTTGCAAAGATAAAAGAGCCCTCACACCCAATCATTGAACTGCTACCCGATGTGTTAAAGGAGATTGTGCTTTCAGTCCACTTTCCAAAATCAATGAGATGGGGGAGCGGGAATATCAGATTTGTCAGACCAATACACTGGATACTTGCCATGTATGATAATAAAAAAATCACCTTTGAGATTGAAAACATCAAAAGCAACAACATGACACGTGGTCACAGGTTTTTATCACCAGCATATTTTGAGATCAGGGACAGTAAGACTTACATCAATCTACTCAGAAACAATTTTGTCATACTGGATCCTGATGAGAGAAAAAAGATAATACTAAATTCATGTCAGAAGATAGCCGAGTCTATTGATGCAGTCTTCGTTAAGGACGAAGACCTCATAGAACATGTTGCCAACCTTGTA
>JBDNDH010000292.1:0-2860 GCA_046719235.1 Thermodesulfovibrionales bacterium | reverse complement strand
ACAATGAAGGACTCAATCCTTGACGCAGTAAGACCTGGCATAGTCCTATATGGCTACTGCCTCACCAGCCATGATTATACCCTGAGGCCTGTAATGAGCGTTAAGACAAAGATACTGCAGATAAGATCAGTAAAGGCAAATAGCCCCATAAGCTACAACCAAACCTATTACACACAAAGGGACTCAATAATAGCGGTAATACCTGCAGGTTACGCAGACGGGCTTGACAGGAGGTTTTCAAATAACCTTGAGGTATTAGTGCATGGTATGAGGGCACCTGTCGTAGGAAGGGTATGTATGGATTTGACAATGATTGATGTCACAGACATCCCATTAGTAAAGTCCGGCGACGAGGTAGTTTTGTTAGGGAGACAAGGTAACAATACTATTGATGCATATGAACTCAGTCAAAAGATTGATACCATCCCTTATGAGATCCTTACAACGATTGGTCTGAGATCAAGGCGAATATATAAGGGTGAGATAAATTAGTTAGTTTTTAGATAAAGAGACAAATCCAAAGGATAAAAACTTCTTGTGTTATTTATCGCCACCTCTCTATTGCCTCTTCAATAGTCAAATCCCCATCAATAATCTGCTGAATAATAGGTTTTACTGTATCAGAATCAGACATATTCCTTTTGATAGAGACGATACTGTCTATTGTCTCAAAGAATGCATCTACTACCTCTGGGGCAAACATCTTTTCTCTCTGTTCCTTGATAAAATCAAGGGCCCTTTCTATGCTCCATGCTTCTTTATATACCCTATGCGATGTAAGGGCATCAAAGACATCTACAACGGATACTATTCTGCCTGATTGGGGTATGTTGTTACCCTTTAGTCCCAAGGGATAACCTGTACCATCCCACCTCTCGTGGTGTGAGAGGGCGATCTCTGTTGCAAGTTCTAATATGGGGAGTGTAGTACCGCCAAGTATCTTACCACCAATAATAGTGTGGAGTTTGATTATCTTAAACTCATCATCGGTAAGCTTGCCCGGTTTTAGTAGTATAGAGTCTGGGATGCCAATCTTACCTACATCATGCATGGGTGCAGCATAGCGGATCATGGCTATGTGGTCCTTATGCATTCCCATTTTATGGCATATGATTCCTACATATTCTGCTATACGCTCAATGTGTTTTCCAGTCTCATCGTCTCTAAACTCCGCTGCCCTACCAAGCCTGATTATGATCTCCAACTGACTCTGCTCAAGCATCTTGAGTTTTTCAAAGAGATTTGACTCCATCACATCAAGGGTGGCAGATAAAAACTCATCCCTTTCCTTTATTTTTAGCATGTTTTTGACCCTTACCTTGAGCTCCTCAACAAAGAAGGGTTTTGTTATATAATCGTCTGCACCAAGGGATAGTGCCTTAATGATACTCTGTTTGTCAGTAAGGGCAGAAAGGACGATTATCGGGAAATAAGTGCTATCCCTCATAGTCTTGAGTGATTTTAAGACCTCAAACCCATCCATAACAGGCATCATCAGGTCTAATATGAGCAGATCAGGTGGTCCCTCAATCTCTATAAGACTTAAGAGCTCCTTACCATTTAACGATTTGGATATGGATATTGAAGAATCCCCTTTAAAAACGGCCTCAACAAGTTCTATGTTAGTGGCAACATCATCAACCACATAAAGCCTTCTGATCATTTAACCTCCCTAAATTGATTACATTTTTCGTAGTCTCAGAGAGTTAGTAACAACTGAAACTGAGCTCATCGCCATCGCTGCCGATGCTATCATAGGATTTAGCAGCGGACCTCCAAACAGATACAAGATACCACCTGCTACAGGAATCCCTATGATATTGTAAATAAAAGCCCAAAAAAGATTCTGTCTTATCGTCCTCATAGTACCCCTGCTGAGATTGATTACATCAATTATACCAAAAAGATTATTTTTAAGTATGGTTATGTCTGATACCTCCTTTGAGATATCTGTCCCCTGAGCAAGCGCGATACCCACATGTGCGTGTGCGAGTGCCGGTGCATCGTTTATTCCATCTCCTACCATAGCAACAAATCTTCCTTCTGATATTAGTTTATCTATGACTGTAACCTTTTGGTCGGGCAGCACCTTTGCGTAACATTGGTTAATAGAAAGCCTCCTTGAAAATGTCTGTGCTACATCCTCACCATCTCCAGTAAGCATAATCACATCCATACCCATCTGCCTCAATCTATTTACAGTGTCTAATGCCTCATCCCTTAAATCATCTGATAGGGCTATCATTCCAATAATCATCCTATCTAATGCCACCATAACAACAGTTTTTGCATCTAACTCAAATGCCTTTATCATCTGCTTAACCTCAGGAGGGAGATTGATAAACCCTCCTACCAAACGATCGTTGCCTATTACTATATCTTGTAACTTGTCTTTCCATCTGATCAGTGCCTTTATGCCACCACCTGGTAACACCTCTATATCTTTTACATCAAAAAGTGGAGTGGCTTTTGTCTCTGAGTAATTTACAATAGCCTTTGCTATTGGGTGCTCAGAGTATCTCTCCACAGAAGTAGTCAATGATAGTATTGTATCAATATCATATGATGAGGTAGATACCACATCTGTAACCATAATCTTTCCCTTTGTTAATGTGCCAGTCTTGTCAAATACCACAGTATCAATCTTTTCACAAATCTGTATTGCCTTTGCATCCCTGATAAGGATACCCTTTTCAGCGCCCTTACCTGTTGCAACCATTATGGCAGTAGGGGTAGCAAGTCCTAAGGCACAGGGACATGCTATTATCAATACGGCGATAAAGTTCATTAGGGCTAATGAAAAAGATCCTTGTGGTACTATCTGATACCACAGTATAAATACCAACGGTCATAGTCATTG
>JBDNDH010000291.1:0-2864 GCA_046719235.1 Thermodesulfovibrionales bacterium | reverse complement strand
CTTTGCCACCACATCTGAAGAAACAAACATTAAATGCCAATTTCCACGTCCAATCTTTATCAGAAGGGCAAGGGGTTATGTCCCAGAGCCGATCAGGATAGGAGGGGGTAATGCAGAGGTTATTGGTTGTGGTTCTGACATAAAGAATGTGTTTGCGATAACCAAGGCGGAATACGCCATCTTGAGCCAGCACATAGGTGATATGGAGAATGATGCAACAATAAGTTTTTTTGAGCAGACACTAAAGAATCTATCAGAGGTCTATAGGTTTACCCCCTGTGCTGTGGGATATGACCTTAATCCAGATTATTACTCCTCAAGATTAGGGCAGGAGATATCAGAGAGGCTTGATATTCCAAGTTTTAGATTACAGCATCACGAGTGCCATATTGCATCTGTGGTTGCAGAATGGGGTATTGATAGGGATGTAATAGGGGTCTCTTTTGATGGGGCAGGTTATGGATGGGATGGGTCAATATGGGGGAGTGAGTTTATGTATTTCGATGGCATGCAATTTAAAAGACTTGCCCGATTTCATGATCTTGTATTGCCTGGGGGTGATCTGGCAACAAAACAGTGCTGGAGATGTGCCTTGTCACTTATGAGAAATAATCTTACTGAAGATGATTATTGGCAATATGTCAGAAGGCTTGGTTTTATTGAAGATTATGGTGAAGCAACGATAGCCAATATTACAAATATGATTGATAAAAAGATATCCTCAACGATATCCTCAGGTGCAGGGAGATATTTTGATGCTGTTTCATACATTGTTGATGCATGTAGATACAATACATATGAAGGGGAGGCAGGCATCGCACTTGAAAGCCTTGCCTATCATTGTGATAAAGGAAAAGATGAATGTTACCCTTTCTTTATAGACAAACAAGATCAATCATACATTAAAGTGGACTTCAAAGAAACCCTATATGCCCTATTAAATGACCGGTTTTCTAAAACTAAGAGGGAGACCATAGCCCTAAGATTTCACAATACCCTAATCAATATTGTCACCGATGTTGTAAAGAACTGTGTAGAAAGGTGTAAGACTCATGTTGTAGTTTTAAGCGGCGGTGTATTGCAGAATAACCTCTTTTTAAAAGGAGTAATACAAGGATTGATAAAAGAAGGACTCAAGGTATATTTTAACAGTCAGGTCCCTCTCAATGATGGGGGGATTGCATTAGGACAGGTTTATTTAGTAAGAAAATATCTTCAATAAAAGGGGGATAAGATGACAAGATTTACAGATGATGAACTTATAAACGAGATAAAAAAACGATTTGATGAAAACAAAAAGGCGGTCTATGACCTGAGGATGCTTACAAGGAAGCTTGAAGATATGAACAAGAAGTTGATGGACTCGGAGTCTCTAAAAAGTAACTTTATTTCAAACATAAAAAATGAATTGAACAATCCTCTTACCTCTGTATTGATACTCTCAAAGGGACTTCTTAACAAGGATTTTGATTTAGAACAAGCAAAAGAGATATCAAAGACCATATATGCAGAGCTATTTAACCTCAATTTTCAGCTTACAAACATCTTTGTTGCAGCAGAGATTGAGGCAGGGGAATGCGTATTGAGTATCTCTAATGTTGACGTTGATAACCTTATTACTAATACCATAGAATCTTTCAGACATCTCACAGACGAGAAGAATCTCTTGGTTGACTACATGTTTATTAATAAAAATGAAGACTCGCCATACTTCAAGACTGATGCTGCAAAACTCCAGATTATCATCTCAAACCTTATTGCAAATGCAATTGAGTTTTCTGATAAGGGGAGTTCATTTGAATTGAAGGTCTGGAAGCACGAATCATTCTTAAACCTGATAATATCAGACAGAGGCCCAGGCATAGATGAAGAGCACCAAGGTATTATTTTTGAGAGATTTAGGCAGTTAGACACCGGCATTACAAAGAAATATAAAGGACATGGATTAGGCCTGAGTATATGCAAGGCCCTAATAGAATTACTTCAAGGGACAATCACAGTTACAAGTAAGATTGGGATGGGAACTATATTTACTCTCTTTATACCAGAGGCAAAACTTGACAGTTCAGTGGGTATCTTCTCTGAAGATGGAAACGAGTTCTTTTTTGAAGAAGGCGAGGAGGAAAGATTTTAATTGTCTTTAAATCAGGGCAATTCCAATACATCAAAGGGCGAACATTACCTATATCCAGGTGAAATCTTTGCAAAGAATGGCTCATACATTGTGACGACTATCCTTGGTTCATGTGTATCTGTGTGTCTTTATGATCCTGTCTTAAGAATAGGAGGCATAAATCATTATATGTTGGCTTTGTGGAATGGTGAGGGGTTGCCTTCTCCAAGGTATGGCAACATCGCCATTGAGAAATTGGTAGAGAGGTTGATCGACTTAGGGGCATCGCCAAACAGACTGAAGGCAAAGGTATTTGGTGGTGCAGCCGTCCTACAAGGCAGTAGTGGCCTGATGGGAGTGGGTGAGAGGAACATAATCGTGGCTGAGGATATGCTTTCTGATTTAAACATCCCAATCGTCAGCAAAGATGTGGGGGGCACTTTAGGCAGAAAGATTATATTTTATACAGACACATCAGAGATACTGTTAAAGAGGATCAAACCTTCCAACACTCATGAGAGGTGAGTTCCTTAGGATAGGTTTATCTGGGTTTAATCATCTTATCAGAAACGTCCTGTAATGTTTTATCTGTCTTTTTTACAATTTTTTTTAGACAATCGCTACTGAAGATGTCAATTTGAAGTTTTATATTTTTGGGTTTCTGCATCTGTGTGATATAATTTTTTGGTAAAACACTTGAGGGACATCCTTGTAGTCAAAGGATTTTTGATTTTTCATAGATATTCCTGGA
>JBDNDH010000290.1:0-2877 GCA_046719235.1 Thermodesulfovibrionales bacterium | reverse complement strand
AATCTCCTACTAACCTTGATTTCGCGCACCCGATTGTTGAGGCATTTAACAACACCCCAACATGTGATGCGATACCTATTCCACAAGGATGCGCAATCCCGTGACCGTCAAAGATAATTACATCGGGTTTTTTCTTTAGTTTTTTGAGGGTCTCAATTATAGTTGGTCCTTCCCTGAAGGCAAGGAACCCGGGTATGTATGGAAAGTATGTCTTTTGGATAAATGTAGCCTCTTCAATTAATGTAAGGCTGTCATACTCATATGTGCATGCTGAAGCGATTGTATAATCTTTGTAGAAAGATGCATCCACAGCGGTAACATAGTTGGGTTTTTTGTTTAATGGTTTAACCTTTATCATTCTTTGTAATGACCTTTGAATTATCCTCGCCTCACTTAACTCTCTGGGAAATAGGGAGAAAATATCCACTATAAAAACTCCTCTTTATAATATCTGCGATGTTATGTAATAATTATTAGCTATGTTTAGAAAACTATGTGCCACCATTATATGTATCTCATTCATCCTTTTTTATAATACTTGTTCTTTTGCCAGCGGGCAAACAAAGATTACTCAATCTCAAGAGAATACCTATGATAAGTTTACCTCCTCGCATATGTCTATGTTTTATTTTATTTTAGGTTTTGAGTCTGAGATAAATGGTGATTGGGAATCTTCTTTAAAATATTACAAAGACGCACAGAGACTTGATGATGACCCTTATCTGAATATTCGCATAATCAATATGCTTATCAAAACTGGTAAGATGGAGGAGGCACTTTCCTTAGCAGAAGAGACGGTCAATAAAAATCCTGAATACATACAAGGCTTAAAGACACTTGGTGACTTATATAACGCAAATAAAAAGATAGAAGAAGCAATACAGACCTTTTATAAGATACTCAAAATCGACCCAACAAATAAAGACGCAAGACTACATTTGGGCGTTCTTTATATTAGCAAGGGAGAGACTGACAAGTCTATTGAGATGTTTGACTCCATCTTAAAAGAAGATCCTGAAAATGTAATGGCACTCTTTTATAAAGGCTCTATCTATTTTGAGACAAAACAGTATGATAAATCTATTGAAGAATTTAGTAAGATTATGGAGATTAATCCGCAATACGACCCGGCTATCTTTAATCTTGGGATTATAAACGAGGTAATAGGTAATACGAAAAAGGCTGAAGAGTATTATAAAAAAGTTTTAGAGATAAATCCTCATAACCTAACTGCCAAAGAAAGGCTTGGGAGACTCTATTTATCAGACAAGTCTTATGACAAGGCTATTGAGACATTAGAAGAGATGTCTCAATATATGCCCAAGAATATCGACCTACATAAGAAATTAGGGCTTCTTTACCTGCAGCAAAAGAGGTACGATGATGCTATTGCACAATTAAGGATTGTATTACAGGCAAGACCAGATGATAATATAACAAGGTATTACCTAAGTATCGCACTTGCAGAACTCAAAAGATATAAAGAGGCTGAGGACGAACTAAGAAATGTTATCTTAAATGAACCTAAGAATGTCAATGCATTTATGAGTCTTGCCCTGATATATAACAAGCAAAAGAGACACAAAGAGGCTATTCAGTTATACGAAGAGGTACTAACATTTTCAAAAGACTCTGTAGATACATTTATTTATCTTGCGATGGAGTATATGGAGGTGAAGGATTTCAGTGCTGCTGAGCAGACCCTTGAAATAGCAAAGGAATTATTTTCAGACAATGAAGAGGTATATTTCCAACTTGCAGTCTTGTATGAAAAAACTAAAGACTTTGATAAGATGGTATCATATCTCAAAAAAACCCTTTCCATCAATCCAAATCATGCAGACGCACTTAATTTTCTTGGATACAGTTATGCAGATAAAGGTATAAATCTTGATGAGGCACTTGACCTCATACAAAAAGCCCTCAAGATAAAACCCAAGAGTGGATACATAATAGATAGTCTTGGGTGGGTATATTTTAGGCTTGGACGTTATGAGGATGCCCTTATTCAACTCCAAAGGGCCTTGGAATATGTAAACAACGACCCTGTAATCTACGAACATCTCGGTGATGTTTATGAAAAATTAAATAACAAAGAAAAGGCAATAGAATCATGGCAGAATGCACTCAAGTATCATGAAAAAGAAGAGGGGCTTAAGGAAAGGGTAGAGGAAAAAATCAATAGATACATGAAATAGTCAAAATATTACAATGTTCGCAGATGTGTTGTTCCCACAAAATATTAAACCTCTTACCTACATCATTCCACAGGATATATCGCAAGAAGATCTAACAGGTTACATAGTATCTGCTCCATTAAAAAATAAAGAGTCATTTGGGATTATCGTAAAGACCTACGATGGTGATGCAGTTATCCCAAAATATAAGTCTATCAACAAGTTATATTCAAGATTTGCTGACAAGACCCTGATATCTTTGATATTGTGGGCTTCAGAATACTATCTTAACAATCCAGGCACTGCCCTCATGTCAACACCATTCAAATCATTGACAACATACATGTTTAAGAGTAAAAACAAGGACAAAAAGTCATCAGAACCATCAATACAACATAGTAATGATGATACCCTTTGTCTAAATCATAATACAGACGATTCAAAATTAAACAAGATAACTCAACAGATATCACCTAAAAGATACAAGACATTCTACCTAAGGACTGGTTCTATGAGGCACGAGATGGAGTTTGTGTTAAAACTCCTAAAAAGGATAAATCTCAGTAATGTGCTCATACTCCTACCAGAGACCATATATTTAGACCTCTTTTTTGATAGGTTTTATAGTGAATTTGGTAGTAGGGTTGGGTTTTTAACAAGCAAGATGAATACAAAAGAGCAGGGTAGGGTGATAAAGGAT
>JBDNDH010000029.1:0-9135 GCA_046719235.1 Thermodesulfovibrionales bacterium | reverse complement strand
AACCTGCGGTGTCTCACTATATCAAGGCCTTAGAATTGAATCCCCTCGACCCTGAGTCTGCTTACAATCTTGGAAACCTATATGCCGAGTTGGACAGATACGATGAGGCTATAGTTGCATATGAAACTGCATTGACCATTTCACCGCATCACCTAAAGGCATTAAACAATCTCGGGGCGGTTAGACACATCCTTTGTGATTTAGATAGGGCTATAGATTGCTACAATAAAGTAATCCAGATGGACCCTGATAATCCTGATGCACATTACAATAAGTCCCTTTCCCTTCTGCTTAAGGGTGATTTTAAAGAAGGTTGGAGACTGTATGAATGGAGGTTTAAGAGACAAGACTATCCCCCTCGTATCTATCCTATGAGGCTATGGGACGGAAAGACCCTTAGGGGCTCTCTGTTAATTTACGCAGAGCAGGGGTTGGGTGACACTATACAGTTTGTAAGATACATTAAGTTGCTAAAGGACAAGGGGCTCAAGGTATTTTTACACTGTCAGGATGAACTCGTCTCATTGATGAGACACTCCTTTGACGATGTATGTGATGTCATCTCACTTAATGATCCCCATCCGAGGTGCAATTTTTATTTCCCTCTAATGAGCCTACCCTGTATTTTTCAGACAGATCTGGGCTCTATTCCCTCAGAACTACCATACATCAGGCCAGACGAAAGGTATGTTGACAAATGGAGGGATCTTATTGGGTGCGATGGGGGCTTTAAGGTTGGCATTGTATGGGCTGGGAAACCGGAGCACAAATACACAAGGATGAGATCAGTGAGACTTGGCGTCTTTGAGCCCATCTTTGATATAAAAGGTATATCGTTCTTTAGCATCCAAAAGGGCGAAGCATCTAAGGATGCAGAGAAGTATGACTTTATCAGGGATTACACCGCTGAGATATCGGATTTTTCAGATACTGCAGGTCTTATCCAAAATCTTGACCTTATCATATCCATAGATACCTCTGTTGCTCATCTTGCAGGGGCGTTGGCAAAGCCCGTTTGGATACTTTTGCCATGTAGCCCAGACTGGCGATGGTTATTGGGGAGAGATGATAGTCCGTGGTATAAGACCGCAAGGCTCTTTAGACAGAAAAGGATTGGACAATGGGATGATGTCATCTTGATGTTAAAGAAAGAGATGGAAGCATTGGTATATCAGAGATTAGGACAATAACCCTTCAGATTTTTCAAGGCAAGTCGGGATTCTTTGTGATGTTGTAATAATAGTAGTTTTTTTGTATATTTGATATTATGTCACAGGAAGAAAAATTTTCGGTCGGGCTCAAGATGTCTTTGAGTATCAACGACAATGAAGAGAAATCCCTTGTCACACTCATAGGGTGGGATGCAGACGGTTTTCTGCTTGTTAAAAATCCATTTATGAGGACATTGAAGCTAACATCCAACGACGACTGTATCGTTAGATTTGTCAAAGATGGCATAGCATACGGGTTTAAGACAAATATGTTATCCATGCAATATAACCCTGCACCTATAATCTTCTTTAAATTCCCATCAGAGATAAAGAGCATGGCATTCAGAAAATCAAAGAGGGTTCAAACAAATATAGATGCAAAGATACTAAAAAGGGTAAAAGATAACACCTTCATCACCTCAGATGCAAAGATACTTGACTTGAGTGAGAGTGGTTGTTTGGTTGAGATCCTAAATGATAGTGATATAAACGACGAGATTGATGAACAATCCTCCTTTTTTGCTACATTCCTAATCCTTGACAAGAATATTGAGATAGATTGCGTTGTGAGAAATATAAGAAAGACTAACACATCCTTTCTTTATGGAACACAATTCGTTAACCTGCATGATGAGACAAGGCAGATAATAATCTCCTTCATCAACACAATAGACAGTCACCACTAATTTTTTGAGCCGGCATCTGATAGTAAACTAAATTTAGGAATAACATATAACCTCATCGCCTTATTTTGACATTGCCAATTTTTTTGTCCTTGACAGTCTTTGGTGTAAGAGATTATCATTAATATTCAGACACTTTTTGTGGAGGGCAGATGGCAGGACATTCAAAATGGGCGCAGATAAAACACAAAAAGGCTCAGACCGATGCAAAAAAGGGCAAGATATTCACAAAGATAGTCAAGGAGATATCCGTTGCTGCGAGGCTTGGCGGAGGGGATCCAGATGGTAACCCCCGTTTAAGGACAGCCATTGAAAAGGCAAAAGAGGTCAACATGCCTTCAGACAACATCAAGAAGGCGATCATGAAAGGCACAGGTGAATTGCCTGGGATGGTTTATGAGGAGATTACCTATGAGGGTTATGGGCCGGGTGGTGTTGCCATCATTATAGATGTCCTTACAGATAATAAGAATCGGACACTACCAGAGATAAGGCATATATTATCCAAACACGGCGGAAGCCTTGGTGAGACTGGTTGTGTATCTTGGAACTTTGAAAAGAAGGGTTATATGCTTGTAGAAAAGTCAAAGATTGATGAAGACTCTCTACTCTCTCTCATCCTTGATGCAGGGGCAGATGATATGAAAAACGACCCGGATGATGATAACTATGAAATATTTACCCCTGTGGAGAATTTTACTGCCGTAAAGCAGGCAATTGAAAGGGCAGGTATCCCAATATCGGCAGCAGAGATTGGCAAGATACCAAAGACATACGTGACACTTGAGGGAAGTCAAGGTGAGCAGATGCTTAAGCTCATTGATACCCTTGAAGACCATGATGATGTCCAAAATGTATATTCAAACTTTGATATCAAGACAAACTAAGGTGAGGTTTTTCATAAATAATGGCTGAATCTATCAAGTCCACCTTCAAGAGAAGATTTATCGCAGGACTTTTTGTAACTATACCATCTCTTATCACTGTTGGTGTTGTCATATTCCTTTTTAATCTCATAGACGGTATCTTAGGGACATTCTACGACCTTTTCCTCGGCAGACATGTTGCTGGTTTGGGTTTCCTTACAGCAGTGCTACTTATTTTTTTAGTAGGTTTGATCTCTACTAATGTTATTGGTAAGAGGATAATCGCATCCATTGAGCGAGCAATACTTCATATCCCAGTCTTCAAGGGCATATATACCGCAATCAAGCAGGTTGTTGACGCCTTTTCTCCCCAAAACAGGTCTTCTTTTAAGAAGTTTGTCGTTGTGCAGTATCCAAGGCAAGGATCTTACGCCTTTGGTTTTATGACAAAAGAGTGTAAGGTCGTAAATAGCAATGGAGAAGATAAGGATTTAATAGCAGTCTATATACCAACCAATAATCTCTATCTGGGCGAGATAATACTGTTTAATAAGAACGATGTCTTATTCACAGATATACCCATAGACGATGGGATGAAGATAATACTCTCTGGGGGGATTGCAGCCCCTCAGGAGTTTCACACTGGTAAAAATCTATGAAACTATCTGTGGTAGTATTGGCTGGAGGTTTAGGAACAAGGATAAAATCAGAAACACCAAAACTCCTCCACAAGATACTAAATAAGACGATTATTGAACGAACATTGGATACTGCCCGTGCGTTAAACCCCAAGGAGATAGTGGTGGTTATCAACCCACAATTAAATGCCATACAGGATGCG
This sequence comes from Thermodesulfovibrionales bacterium, assembly GCA_046719235.1. GTDB lineage: Bacteria > Nitrospirota > Thermodesulfovibrionia > Thermodesulfovibrionales > Dissulfurispiraceae > DUZI01. The sequence continues at coordinate 5,534 of JBDNDH010000029.1, read as the reverse complement.
CTGGCTAATTATGATGGCTTGAGTTTTGCCATTCAGCAAAGGCCTCTTGGCACTGCCAACGCCTTACATTCTTCACTGCCAAGCTTAAGTCATAACAGCGATTGGTTGCTCATAATAAATGGGGATACACCCCTTGTAAGTCACCAGACACTGTCTGGTTTTATCGAAATGGCAGTTGAGTCTATGTCAAAGGTTTCTATCCTAACATTTAATGCAAGAAATCCGGGTGATTATGGAAGGATTATCCGTAATGGTAAACAAGAGGTAGTTAGTATTGTTGAGAAACCTGATTTAACTAATGAAAGCAAACACATCACAGAGGTCAATAGCGGAATCTATCTCCTAAGCAGAGATGTTGCCCCTTTGGTGAATGAGATACCGATGAATCCAAAAAAAGGGGAGTATTACCTTACTGATATTGTATCCGTTGCAGTCAGAAAGGGTATGAAGGTTTCTGCCTTTTGTATCGGAGATGAAGATGAACTCTTAGGGATAAACACAAGACAAGACCTAAACAGGGCAATATCTCTTCTAAATACTAAAAAGATTAATGCCCTGATGTCAGAGGGCGTTACATTTATTGATATTAGTGGCGTAGTGATTGATAGCGATGTGCAAATAGGTATGGATACAATAGTGTATCCAAATGTTATAATAGAAGGCGAGTCAGTTATTGGCAGGGGTTGTATAATCTATCAGGGTTCATATATTAATCACAGCGTATTAGAAGAGGGAGTAAGGATCAAGCCATATTCAGTAATTCAGCAATCTCGAATAAATAAGTATGCAGAGATTGGTCCATTTGCCCACATAAGACCCCAATCCATAATTGGAGAAAGCGTCCGTATCGGTAACTTTGTAGAGGTCAAAAAATCACATATCGGCAAAGGTGTAAAGGCCTCACACCTTAGCTACATTGGCGATGCTGATGTTGGTCAGGGCACGAATATAGGTGCTGGAACGATTACCTGTAATTACGATGGGGTCAATAAACACAAGACAATCATAGAGGATGGTGTATTTATTGGAAGTGATACACAGTTGATAGCACCAGTGAGGATAGGTAAGGGGGCTTATGTTGGTGCAGGTTCAACGATCACAAAAGATGTCCCAGAGGGTGCCCTTGCAATCAGCAGGACATCCCAAAGAAACATATCAGACTGGGCAAAGAAAAGGCATACAAAGAGTATCAAAGGGGACCATAGTGATAAGGCATAAACCTGCTATATGTGTGGGATCATAGGATATATAGGACCTCGTAATGCACTGCCCATTGTTATTGATGGGCTAAAGAGGCTTGAATACAGAGGATACGACTCTGCGGGTATAGCCTATTTTAACGGAAAAACCATAGATGTAAAACGATGTAAGGGGAAGATAAACAGTTTAGAGTCTCTTCTAACAGATGTAGATACCAAGTCTCACCTGTCAATAGGGCACACAAGGTGGGCAACACATGGCAAACCCTCTGATGAAAATGCCCATCCACACAGATCAGACGGTATTGTAGTAGTTCACAATGGTATTATCGAGAATTTTGTTGAGCTAAAGAGGTCACTCATAGAGGAGGGTTTTGTATTTACCTCCGAAACTGATACAGAGGTACTGTGTCATCTTATAAGGAAGTATAGCGATAGACAGTCACTTGAGGATTCAGTAAGGACAGTCATCAAATATATCAAAGGTGCTTATGCCTTTGCCGTTATCTCCGAAGGTGAACCCGACAAGATCGTGGCAGTCAGGAAGGAAAGCCCACTTGTTATTGGGTTTGGAGAAGGGGAGTATTTTCTTGCATCAGATGTCCCTGCGTTCCTGAATCATTGTAGGGATGTGATATTCCTTGATAATAATGAGATGGCTATCTTACAGAGAGAAGGGGTGGTATTGACGGATTTTGATGGTAATCCTATAAACAAGGAAGTACAGACCATATCGTGGAGCCCTACTATGGCTGAAAAGGGGGGTTACCGTCATTTTATGCTAAAGGAGATATACGAGCAACCGAGGGCAATTGCCGATACTCTAAGGGGTAGATTGATACCAGAGCGTGGTGAGGTCATACTTGAGGAGTTCGGTTTAGATTGTGAGACTATCAAGACCTTCAAGAGTGTAACGATAGTTGCCTGTGGGACATCATACCATGCAGCGATGATCGGTAAGTATATGATCGAACAGATATGCCGGATACCTGTTGATGTTGATATCGCATCGGAATTTAGATATAGGTCACCGATCATTGATAAGGATTCTCTCTTTATAGCTATTACGCAATCTGGTGAGACAGCAGACACACTTGCAGCCATGAGAGAGGCAAAATCAATTGGGTGTAAGGTATTGGTGATATGTAATGTTATAGGAAGCACTGCATCAAGGGAGGCAGATTTTGTCTTTTATACCCATTCAGGTCCAGAGATAGGGGTTGCATCAACAAAGGCATTTACAACACAGTTGGTGGCACTTTATATGTTTGCTGTGGCAGTTTCAAGGTGTAGGGGTGTTGTAGATGAGCAAAGGGCGGTAAGCCTTATCAGTTCGTTGTTTGTTTTGCCCAGTAAGGCAGAGTCCGTCTTGGAGTTAAACAAGGACATCCTAAATATAGCAAAGGGCTATTTCAAGGCAAATGATTTTCTCTTTCTTGGTAGGGGGATAAACTTCCCTATTGCGCTTGAGGGGGCTTTGAAGTTAAAGGAGATATCTTATATTCATGCTGAAGGCTATCCTGCTGGTGAGATGAAGCATGGTCCGATAGCCCTTATAGATAACCAGATGCCAGTAGTGGTGTTGGTCCCTTCAGGGAGGCTCTACGATAAGGTTCTGTCTAACATGGAAGAGGTAAAGAGTAGGGGAGGGCGTATTATTGCGGTCACTTCATCAAATGATGAGTATATAAACAATATTGCCGATAATGTGCTGAGGATAGATGAGGTAAATACATTTTTAGACCCAATACTGTATGTGATACCACTGCAATTGCTTGCCTACCATATAGCAGTATTAAGGGGTTGTGATGTTGATCAACCGAGAAACCTTGCAAAGAGTGTAACAGTTGAATAAAAAAATTTAAAAAGGAGTATCATTATGGCAAAAGACTCGTTACTTGATGACCTCAATGAGCCGCAAAGACAGGCAGTAACGCATGTGGGTGCCCCTTTGCTCGTTTTGGCAGGGGCTGGAAGCGGTAAAACAAGGGTAATAACAACGAAATACGCCTATTTGGTCAAGAGGAAGAGATTTGCGCCTCAATCGATACTTGCTGTTACATTTACCAATAGGGCAGCAGATGAGATGAAGGAACGGACAAAGGCTGTTGTCAACTGTGATACTAAGAATTTGTGGATAGGGACATTTCATTCACAGTGCAACAAGATATTGAGAAAAGAGATACAGCATCTTGGTTTTAGACAAGATTTTACCATCTATGATGAGGATGACCAATGCACACTTATCAGACAGATCCTTAAGGAACTAAATATATACGAGGCTTTATCAAAGAATATTGCATCAAGGATTAGTATCTTGAAGGCATCCCTCATTACACCTGATAAGTTTTTGTCTCAAGGGGACGGTTTTAGTTTTGATGAAAAGATAGCAAAGGTCTATGTGAGGTATCAAGATGAATTGAGAAAGTCAGAGGCACTGGACTTTGATGACCTAATAATGTTTACTGTGAGGCTTTTTACAGAATATCCAAAGGTGCTTGAGAGATACAAGAAACTTTTTCAATATGTTCTGATTGACGAGTTTCAGGATACAAATCTTGCACAATACACCTTGGCACATTTATTAGTAGGGAAGGATGGTAATCTTTGTGCAGTTGGTGATGATGACCAGAGTATCTATAAGTTTAGAGGCGCTAATGTTGGTAACATCAATAAACTCAAAAATGATCACTCAAACCTAAGGATTATCATGTTGGAGCAAAATTATAGGTCAACAAGAAATATTATCCGTGTATCTGCTAAGGTGATAGAGTGTAACACATCAAGGAACGAGAAAAGACTCTGGACAGATAATGAATGTGGAGAGAAGGTTTGTTACTGTCTTTTAGGTACTGAAGAGGAAGAGGCAAGGCATGTTGCAAAGACTATAAAAGATCTGTATCTCAAGGGCTGTTATGAGTATTCTGAGATGGCAATCCTTTACAGGATTAATCTTCAGTCAAAGGTATTAGAAGATGCATTGAGGGAGTATGACATCCCTTATACTATATTTAACGGTATAAGCTTTTACAGTAGGAGAGAGATCAAGGATGTCTTGGCATACCTGAAAATTGTTGTCAATCCTCATGATAATGTGAGCATAAGGAGGGTATTGAATTTTCACACAAAGGGTATAACGCAATCGGTCATCAACAAGATTGAACAAGAGGCAAAGAAAAACTCCTTGAGCCTCTACACCGTTATCAAGAATTTAGTCAATTCCACCAATTCTATCGCTAACAACGCAAAGGAGAAACTCTCTGTGTTTTTAAATTTGATAGATGACCTAATTGACGGTAACTATAAAAATGCAGACGATCTCTTGAAGGTAATTGTGAATAAGACAGGCTACCTTGAGTCATTGGAAGAGGATAGGGTTCAGAATGTGATTGATCTTATAAAAGGTTCTGAGGGTATGACTGTGCAGGCATTTCTTGACAAGGTTGCCCTTGCATCGGGATGTGATGACTCAAATTGTCGTAGCTCAGTATCCATGATGACATTTCACTCCGCAAAAGGCATGGAATTTTCGGTAGTCTTTTTGGTAGGTTTAGAAGAGGGTATAATCCCTTATTTTAAGGCATCAGAGAGCCCTGAGGATATGGAAGAAGAGAGAAGGCTGTTTTATGTTGGGATTACCCGAGCTCGAGAGAGGCTATTTTTAAGTAGTGTTAGAATGAGAAAACTATACTCAAATAGTCAGGAAAGACAACCTTCAAGGTTTATAGAGGATGTTCCAAAGGATTGTTGTGACTGTTTAGAAAAATCATTTACTCAGGCCGTGCCATCGGAAAAAACCAAAAAGGTGTCGCGTGGTATTCAGTATGATATCGGATGTAGGGTAAGGCATCCAAGTTGGGGTGTGGGTATCGTGAGGGAGTGTTGTGGCAATGGCGATTCAGCCAAAGTAATTGTGAATTTCCCAGGTGTAGGCATAAAGAAGCTAAATCCAAAGATTGCCAATCTTGAGAGGATAAGTGTATGAAGGTAACAGCTAAGGATGTAGATCACATTGCGAAATTGAGCAGATTGGAATTATCTTCTGAAGAGAAAGAGACCATGATGACACAGCTCAATAATATCTTGCTATACATAGATAAGCTCAACGAGCTAAATACAGAAGGCATTGAGCCAACATCACATGTGGTTGACATATCAAATGTCTTTCAAGAAGATATCCCCTCACGGTCTTTGGATATTGAAAGTGCCCTATCAAACGCACCAGACAGGTTGAACTCCTACTTCAGGGTGCCAAGGATAATAGAATAGGACAGGGGTTATTAGTTAGATTAAGGCTATCAAACTTCAAAAAAGGATACATATGCAGAGATTCTT
>JBDNDH010000289.1:0-2880 GCA_046719235.1 Thermodesulfovibrionales bacterium | reverse complement strand
TTGCCCTGATTATGTTATCTATATCTGGTTCGGTTATGATGATGTCATTGCCCTTAATTTCATCCCTATAAAGCACATACTCTAAACCGTTTTCACCTTCTCTAATCCTTGAGGTCTTTTCACGAACAAATCTGCCTTTTTGATCAATTATACCTGATAGAAACATCCCTTCTAACGTATCAATAATACCCGAACCACAAATACCCAGTGGTTGGATGTCTCCTATTACTGATATAGTTGGCTCTAATGTGGCTTTATCAAATGTAACAGACTCTATCGCCCCCTTGACTGCCCTCATCCCTGATGTCAATCCTCCGCCCTCAAAACACGGGCCTGCAGAGCAGGCAGAGGTAACTAACCAGTCCTTATTGCCTATTACAATCTCACCATTTGTCCCAATATCCATAAAAAGTGAAACCTCAACATCCTTGTAAATCTTTGAGGCTAATACCCCTGAAACTATATCACCACCTACATAGCTTGCCACGCAGGGCATCGTGTAAATAGGGGATTGGCTATTGGTCGCAAGCCTTGCGTTGTTTGCCCTCCAGATTGGAAATTTATTGACGGTGGGTATATAGGGTTCAAGTCTTATTGATTCTGGATTTAACCCCCAAAAGATATGAGACATGGTAGTATTGCCAGATAGGACTACGGAATTTATCTCACACCTCTTTATCTTGTGCCTTTCACTGAGGGCATTTACAAGGTTGTTTATGTCTTCAATAACTGCGCTCCTAAGTTCCTCCAAGCCCTCACTCTCTGTGGCATAGATAATTCTAGTGATAACATCATCTCCAAATCTGATCTGTGAGTTGTAGATTGAGCCAGTGTCAACAATAGTGCCATTAGTAAGATTTACCAGATACACAACCGCTGTGGTTGTGCCTATATCAATAGCCACGCCGAATTCTCTATCGCAAAATTCCTTTGATGTAAGATAAATGGCCTCTTTTATGTTGTCTGGAGTGGATATGTAGTTTATTTCAAACCTCCAATTTGACAGTCTCATAACATCAGCCATTGATGATACAAAGCCATGAGAAAATCTCATCGGCAAGAGTCCCATATCCCTCAGTTTCATCGTAAGTCTGTCTAAATCACTCCTTTTGTCTTCTAATGATGGTGGGGGCAACTCAAGAGAGACCCTTCTTACCATGGGTCTTATCTCTACCCCGTAGGTTTTTAGATACTCATAGAGGTTTTGCATCTTGGAGATGGCAATCTTGTCCCCGATTGTCAGAATGGAGTGCTTTGGAATCTCTATGTTGATATCCTCTTTTGGATAGGTTTTACAGGCAAGCACCATGTTTTCAGCCTTTTCTTTTTTTGTCAATACACCAGAAGACACAGACCTGTATTGACCTTCAAGCACCTTAATCTTGCACTTACCACATATTCCCCTTCCGCCACATGATGCGGTTAGGTAAATGCCCTCCCTTTTGAGTGCCCTGTATATGTCCTCGTTGCCCTTGGTTGTTATCTCCTCTCCAGTTGTTAACCTAAGTTTCAAGACTCCCTCCTCTGCTATCCCATCTTTACTGTATGGGTGGTATCCTTTTGATACCATAGCCGATTTGATAGTACTCAAATCCTATCTTAAACAGCACCTCAGGGTCATAAAGATTGCGTCCATCAAATATTACTGGATTGTTAAGAAGACTCTTAATCTCGTAAAAATCAGGACTCCTAAACTCCTTCCACTCTGTAAGTATGACAAGGGCATCTGCCTTTTTGAGTGCCTCATATTTTGTGTCAGAATAGGTGATATTTGAAATGTCCTTAAACCAGTAGGTCCTTGCAGAATCCATAGCCTTAGGGTCGTAGGCTATAATATTTGCACCCCTATTAATCATCTCCCTTACAAATACAAGAGAAGGTGCCTCTCTCATATCATCTGTCTCGGGTTTAAAACTCAAGCCCCATAACGCAAAGGTCATACCTTTTACATCTTTAAACCTATCAATTATCATCTTGGGTATCTTAAGTTTCTGTGCCTCATTGACGTCCTGTGTTGCCTGAATTATCTTCGGTATATAGCCTACCTTGAGGGATACCTTTTCTAATGCCTTTAGGTCCTTTGGAAAGCAACTACCACCAAAACCACAGCCCGGATAGATGAAATGATACCCGATCCTCTTATCGCTTCCTATGCCAATCCTAACCTTATTGATGTCTGCACCCACAAGTTCGCAGATATTAGCCATCTCGTTCATGAAGGATATCTTGGTGGCAAGCATGGCATTTGCTGCATATTTTGTCATCTCTGCGCTTCTAACATCCATCGTGATCAATCTCTCGTGATTTCTCGTAAAAGGGGCATAGAGTTCCTTAAGTTTTGCCAGAGAGGATTCTTTTTTGAATCCCACAATAACCCTATCCGGTTTCATAAAGTCATTGACGGCATCTCCTTCTTTGAGAAATTCCGGGTTACTTACCACATCAAAAGGTATCTCAACCCCTCTCTTTTGAAGCTCCTCTGTGATAATATCTCTAACCATATCGGCAGTACCTACCGGGACGGTTGATTTATTGACAACGATAATCTCCCTTTGGATAAAAGTCCCTATGTCTCTTGCTACTTTTTTGACAAAACTCAGATCTGCATTGCCCTCACTATCCTGTGGTGTGCCTACCGCTATAAATACAATCTCAGAATCATTAAGACAATCCTTTAAGTCTGTCGTGAACCTGATGTTTCCTTTCTTTATATTCTCTTTGAGCAGTGGTTCAAGCCCTTGTTCATAGATAGGAGATATACCAGATTTAAGCATATTAATCTTCTTGTCATCTGTATCAACACACACGACCTTATTCCCCATCTCTGAAAAACATACCCCTGTTACTAAACCAACATAACCTGTGCCTACGATTGCAAGC
>JBDNDH010000288.1:0-2889 GCA_046719235.1 Thermodesulfovibrionales bacterium | reverse complement strand
TATGCGACTGCTCTTTATTCATCGGTTTTTGTATTCCATCTTTAGAGTATTTTCACAATTATTCAGGGTGGGAAACCCAACTCTCAAGCCCTTTCAGATGATTTCCATACATTTTTAACTGAATCATCTCCTAAAACCTTGTTACACCTGCTAAAGAATATAATCACATACTGTCTCAGTATTCAATCTTTTAGTGGTAAAACTATTAGATCTATCAGAAACGAGTTGCCTATCTTAAATCCCTTCTCTAACTATATGTACTATAAAATGCAACAAGAAAAGTTACTACTTGCAAATACCCTAATCATCATACTGGCTTATCTAAGTGTAGTAAAATCAGAAACCAAACTCTTTTAGCAGATCATCAACCCCTGCCTGTGATACCTTCTCAGGCTCGGCAACCTGCTCCGTCTTCTTTGTAGGCTCAATCTTAACACCAAAGGTCGCTATAAGCCTTACCAACTCCTCTTCAATCTCACTTACCAGTTTGATAACCTTTTTAATTGTTTGTCCTGTTAGATCTTGGAATGATTGAGTAGTAATAATCTCTGTAAGGTCGTCTTCAAGTGTGTTTTTGAATTGTTTGAGGTATGCAACGGATTCCTCAGGCTCTTTTAGATTTCTTATGTGGTCTGCCAGTTCATCCATATTCAATATATATTTTTCAACAATCCCCATTGTCTTGTTTGCTGCCTCTTCGGTTTTTTCTATTACAAAATTTAGTTTATCCACTGCATTTGGCATCTCAGATATGGTAAGGTCTTTTAGCTTGGGATCAATTGCCTCTTTGAAGCTCCTCAAAGAATCGTGAAGTTTCCTTGTGACCTTCCCCACCTCTTTAAATAGTTCGCCTTGTCCCTTTTGTATGATGTTTTGTATTGCGTTGTCTGCCTTTTCGTAATCACTTGTTGAGATGGCATCCATAAAATTGATCATGTCATCAAAGAGTGCATATCTTGGGTCATTCGGATCTATTCCCTTTTTTTCGAAAAATCCCTTTGCATCCTTGATCTCTTTTATCATTACAGTACCACCAATGGTTTCGACCTTCCTGGTGACCTCAACCTTGTTGTCATCTGTTGCCTCTGTGATGGTAAAGATTTCATCATCAAAGAGTTTCATATCATCAAGAGGAATAAGTTTCTTAGTATCAAGCAATACTATGAGCCTATCATCAATCTTGGCAACACCCTCTACCTGCTCAAGGTGTGTTTTCATGAAGTTTTCTGCAGGTTCTATCTCTGACTCTGTGATTGATACGACACCAGTTATCCCATCCACGAGGACTCCAAAAGTGACCTTGCCACTTGTGACCACAATAACCTTTTCTCCAATGGAATCATCCCCCTGTCCCATCAATCTCTTGAGATTAACAATGGGGATAACCTTACCCCTTAGATTTGTGATGCCTTCAAGATAGTAAGGTGCCTGAGGCAGTTTGGTAATTGGAGGCATGTTTATAATCTCTTGCACCTTTAAGATTGGTATTGTAAACTCATTGTTATTCATCGTGAAACCGATATATTGCATAGCCCTTCTCCTTAAATAGATTAATTCTACCTACTTGAAAACATGCTTCTGGTCAAGATAGCAAAGTCTAATATCAACACAACCCTGCCATCACCTGTTATCGTAGCCCCGAGTATGCCACACTCTTCTGATTCTATACCGCTAATGGTCTTAATAACGATCTCTTCCTGCCCCAACAGTTCATCTACTACTATGCAAAATCTCTTATCACCTACGGTTGCAACCAATACATATTTATTTTCCTGTTGGGTATCTCCGTTTCTCCTGATATTGAGTACCTCAGCCATCTCAAATAACGGTAGCACTTTCCCCCTTATTGTCAGTACCTTCTGACCTGTTACATCTTTGATGTCGTTCTTCCTCACCCTTAGTGTCTCTTCTATCATGGTCTGGGGGATGGCATAGTGTTCATTACCGATCCTGACCATCATCGCCTGTATTATTGCTAATGTCAGAGGGAGGCTTATCCTGAAGGTGCTACCCTGATCCTTCTTGGTGATAACCTCTGCATATCCATTAAGCTTGGCTACATTGGTCTTAACAACATCCATCCCCACGCCCCTGCCACTTAACTCTGTAGATACATCCTTAGTGGAAAAGCCTGGCAGGAATATGAGGTTTACAGCTGCCTCGTCTGACATCCTCTGTGCCTCTTCTTCTGTAATTAGTCCTTTGGATAGAGCCTTTCTCTTTACAGCATCAATATCTATCCCTTTTCCGTCATCTGTTACCTCTATGACAATAAGTGTCCCCTTTTGATATGCACTGATTATTATCCTTCCCTTTTGTGGTTTGCCCTTTGCTAATCTTTCTTCAGGTAATTCGATGCCATGGTCTATTGAATTTCGGATAATGTGGACAAGTGGATCACTTATGTTTTCAATAACTGTTTTGTCAACCTCAGTATCCTCACCAAAGATCTCAAGGTCTATGTCCTTGCCAAGATTCTTTGATAGATCTCTCACCATTCTTGGAAATTTGCTAAAGACCTTCTGGATAGGTTGCATCCTCATCTTCATAACTGCCAACTGAAGATCGGATGTTACTCTATCAAGGAAGCCTGTGGTCTCAAGTAAACCTTCCACATTTGTATCGCCAGAATAACTTGTGTCTAGCTTTGCTGCAAGATTAAGGAGCCTATTTCTTGCAAGCACTATCTCTCCTGCAAGGTCCATAACCTTATCTATCCTTGAGACATCAACACGAAGGTTTTGGACAACCTCCTTTTCCTTAACTACCTGTTGTTGAGGTTCTTCTTGTGCTGTTGGAGGAGGGGTGATTTTTGGTTTTGGAGGAGGAGGGGGTAATACCTCAATCTTTTCTTCTCTTATAGGTTCTGGGAGTTTTTCGGGTTCTGGT
>JBDNDH010000287.1:0-2918 GCA_046719235.1 Thermodesulfovibrionales bacterium | reverse complement strand
GACTACATAGACTTTGTAGAACAAAAGGCTATAAACACAGAGGATGGAAGGTATCAACCAGATGTCATAGTGAGGTTACCAAACGGCAGGGCAATCGTAATAGATGCCAAGGCACCAGTTGATTCTTTTTTAAATGCTACATCTGCAAAGGATGAGACAGATAAAAAAAAGGCTTTAGACCAGTATGTGTCACAGATAAGGAATCACATAAAATCCCTGAGCTCAAAATCCTACTGGGAAAAGGTTAAGGATTCAACAGAGATGATAGTCATGTTTCTGCCAGCAGAATCCTTTTACAGCGCCGCCATTGAACACGATCCAAAACTCATTGAGGATAGTGCCAAAGAGAGGATAATCATAGCCACCCCTACGACCCTTATCGGTTTATTAAAGGTAGTTGCCTATGGGTGGCAACAAAAACAGATAACCGAAAATGCCCTGAGGGTCTCGGAATTAGGGAGAGAACTGCACGATAGATTGGTAAACATCATTGAGCATATTGATAAACTCGGCAAAAATCTAAATTTAGCAGTAAAATCATACAACGACAGCATATCATCAATACAGACAAGGCTAATGCCTAAGATCAAACAGATCAGGGAATGCGGGATTGTATCTCAAAAGGAGATCCCGATGATTAACTCAATCGATATAAAATGCAGAGAAAATGATATCATCACTGACAATCCAGAGACAAAAAAGGAGAATTTCACATGATTGAAGACCTGAAGAGTTCAGACACATGGAGGGTTTTTAGGATTCTATCTGAACTGGTTGATGGCTTTGAGACTCTACACGACATAAGACCTGCGGTAAGCATCTTTGGCGGCTCAAGGTTCACAGAGGATACAATTTATTATCATCATGCCCTAAAACTCGGAAAAATGTTATCAGACGCTGGGTTTTCTGTAATCACAGGTGGGGGACCAGGCATCATGGAGGCTGCAAATAAAGGTGCAAAGATGGGTAAGGGCAGGTCAGTAGGGCTCAACATTGAGATACCCTGCGAACAGCGACCCAACCCCTATCACGATATATCCCTTTCATTCAGGTATTTCTTTGTAAGAAAACTTATGTTTATCAAGTATGCAATGGCATTTGTCATATTTCCTGGTGGTTTTGGCACTATGGATGAGCTCTTCGAGGCGCTTACACTCGTTCAGACAGGCAAGGTAAATAGTAATTTCCCCGTTATACTCTTTGGTAGAGACTACTGGCAAGGCCTAATAAATTGGCTACATGATACGGTCTTGTCAAATAAGGCAATAGGGGATGAAGATATATCAATAATCCACATTGCAGATAGACCTGAGGATGTCTTTGAGTATCTGAAACAACATCATAGACAGCTTTGGCAGACAAAAAATAATAAAGAAGGGCAGTAGGCTCCACACCCCTGCCCTTTTTTATGACAGATATTAAATGTCAAAATATAGGAAAAACTCGTATGGGTGGGGCCTTAGCCTAAGTGGGTCAACCTCCCTTGACCTCTTGTAGTTTATCCATGTCTCAATGACATCCTCTGTAAATACATTGCCCTTCATCAGATAATCGTGGTCTTCCTCAAGATAGTTGAGTGCCTCATCAAGACTAGCAGGCATTGTAGGAACGGTTGCCAGCTCCTCAGGACCCAATTCATAGATATCCTTGTCAAGTGGCTCACCAGGATGTATCTTGTTTTCAATACCGTCAAGACCTGCCATCAACATCGCTGCAAAGGCAAGGTATGGGTTGCATGATGGGTCTGGGAACCTGACCTCGCATCTCTTCGCCTTTGGACTTGCCGAATATGTAGGTATCCTTATGGCTGCCGAGCGATTCCTTGCTGAATAGGCAAGATTTACTGGGGCTTCAAAACCGGGGGTTAATCTCTTATATGAATTTGTTGTTGGGTTTGTAAGTGCAGCAAGGGACTTTGCGTGTTTTAATATCCCACCAATATAATACAGTGCCGTATCACTCAGACCTGCATAACCATTACCTGCAAAGATGGGCTTGCCATTTTTCCAGATACTCTGATGTGTGTGCATACCTGAGCCATTGTCACCGAATATCGGCTTAGGCATAAATGTAACTGTTTTGCCGTATTTCCTCGCCACATTCTTGATTATATACTTAAACATCATCAAGGAGTCAGCCATTTTTACAAGGGAGTCAAACCTTATATCTATCTCCCCCTGACCTGCGGTTGCAACCTCATGATGCTCTCTTTCTACATATATACCGCACCTTTGCATCTCCATGACCATCTCCTGCCTTATGTCCACAAGGCTATCGGTTGGAGGCACAGGGAAATACCCTTCTTTGTGTCTCGGCTTGTAGGCAAGGTTAGGCTTTTCATCGGTGCCGGAGTTCCAAATCCCCTCTACCGAATCTATAAAATAGTAGCCGCTGTGTGAGTTTTGATCAAATCTTGCGTTGTCAAATATAAAAAATTCTGCCTCAGGACCAAAATAGGCAACATCACCAATACCGGTTGACTTGAGATAAGCCTCAGCCTTTTGTGCAATGTATCTTGGATCCCTTGTATAAAACTCCTTTGTGATTGGGTCAACTACATTGCATATAAGGCTTAGATTTGGAACCTTTGCAAAAGGGTCCATGATAGCAGTTGAGGGGTCTGGAATAACCAGCATGTCTGATGTATTGATTGCCTGCCATCCCCTTATGGAAGAACCATCAAACCCCAAGCCTTCCTCAAAAATAGCCTCGGTCAACTCAGAGATAGGTGTTGCAAAGTGTTGCCAGATACCAGGGAAATCAAGAAACTTAAAATCAACCATTACCGCCTTGTTTTCCTTTGCAAACTTGATAACATCCTTTGGTGTCATAAACAAATCCTCCTTTTTTGTTTTCATTGTTATTTTTTTGAGTTTTTAATGTTTTGCAAGGTATAGAAAAAAATCCTACACCTTGCT
>JBDNDH010000286.1:0-2928 GCA_046719235.1 Thermodesulfovibrionales bacterium | reverse complement strand
ACTAAAGATGGAGCGTAGAAGGGCAGGGGATGATATAGTTGATCTGGGTATGGGAAATCCAGACCTGCCTACGCCAAAACACATAGTTGATAAGCTTTGTGAGGCCTCACAAAATCCAAAGAATCACTGTTACTCTGCATCAAAGGGAATCACCCAGTTAAGATGTGCCATCTCCGAGTGGTATAAGAGGAGATATGAAGTTGATATAGACCCTGAATCAGAGGCGGTTGTGACCATTGGTTCAAAGGAAGGGCTTTCCCATCTACTTCTTGCAATGATACAGCCTGGTGATATAGCCATAACGCCCACACCAGCATATCCGATACATCCATATGGTGTGATTATCGCAGGAGGAGAGGTCATCAACGTCCCTATTGGACCTAACGTAGATTTCTTTATGGAATTAGACAAGACGCTCAAGAAGACATGGCCTAAACCTAAACTGTTAATCTTGAATTTTCCACACAACCCCACCACCATCTGCGTAGATGGGCTCGATTTCTTCACTCAGATAATTGAATTTGCAAGGGACAACAAGATTATGGTCATTCACGATTTCGCCTATGCAGATTTAGCCTTTGATGGTTACAACCCACCAAGTATCTTACAGGTTCCTGGTGCTAAGGATGTGGCAGTAGAATTTTTCTCATTGACAAAGAGTTATTCAATGGCAGGTTGGAGGGTTGGTTTTTGTTGTGGCAATAAAGAGATTGTAGGGGCGCTTATAAAAATAAAGAGCTACTTGGACTATGGGATGTTTCAGCCTATTCAGATTGCAAGCATAGTAGCCCTTAGAGGTCCACAAGACTGTGTAACTGAGATCAAAAATACATATGAATCTCGTCGTAATGTCTTGATAAAGGGTCTAAATAATGCAGGATGGAATGTTCCTCCACCGAGGGCAACGATGTTTGTATGGGCAGAGATACCCGAACAATATAAACACCTCGGGTCATTAGAATTCTCAAAGTTTTTGATAAACGAGGCAAAGGTTGCGGTATCGCCAGGTATAGGCTTTGGAGATGGCGGAGATAATTTTGTTAGGTTCGCCCTTGTGGAGAATGAGCACAGGATTAGGCAGGCAGTAAGTGGAATAAAGAAGGTACTAAAGTAATCACTCTATATTTTAGGGTGGAATGGATACCAGTTTTTGATATAACATGTAAGATTATCTGCGGTGCATTCCACCTCGCCACATAGGCCTCATAAATTCATCTCTAAATATGCATGGGTTTGCAGATGATCTGTGTTTGCATATCCTGGTGATAATGTATAAATCTCCGTTTCTTGTTATAAATTTTGAGCCAGTAATCTCTACCCTTTCTCCGGGTTTAAAAGTAAGGTTATTTCTCATCAAAAACCACGCTGGTGCAGTCAGCACATTATAAAGCCTGTTTTCTGTCTTGACCTTTATAACAACAGGACTTTTCGGTGGATTATAGATCTCCACTATCTCTCCACGGATAGTTATTTCTGTATTTTCATCATAGATATCAGAAGGTATCTCATCCTGAGCAGAGGATGTTGAGACAAACATAAAAACAAGCATAATGTAAATAAATCTTTTTAATCTTTTCATATTTAAATGTAACAAAGGCGGTGTTTAACCGCCTTTGATTTTTAAAAACGACCCATACCTGTCTTGAATCCACCAGCTGGCCCAAGCCCCATACAACCACCTCTACCTCTGCCGTAGCCTAAAGGTAGTGGGAGTCCTGCCTCTACTGCCTTCTTTTGTATCTCTATCTTTACATCAACCATCTCTTTTTGCTTTTCTGCAATTGCCTTAAAATCTGGATTGGCCTTGCTGTATAGTATAGAAAGATCTGTCTTTAGTTTAAGCATCTTTTGTCTTAATGGTAAGACATCGGTCTGAAACTTGTTAAACTTTTCCAACTGCTCAGGTGTCAACTGAACCTTAGGGTTAAATTGCCCAGCCACATATGGACCAAATCCTGCGCCGTAACCTGCACCTGGACCAAATGCGCCCACAGTGCTTATCATCGTTAAAACAAATGTTGATACAACTAACATTATAACAATCTTTTTCATCTTATGACCTCCTTTTAGTTTTAAAATTGGTTAATACCTATTGCCCAATTGTTGCCCAACTGTTTTGTTCTTCCCCTACTAACTGACGACTGGCACCCTGAAACTCATCACCTCCTCTTGTTTTTTTCAATATATAAACAAGAGTGATGCTAAGTCATAACTTATTGATAAATAGACTAAAATTTTAATATTGATAGGCATTGGTGCAATAATTGCACTTTTTTTGATGCAATAGTTGCACCTCTTAATCACAAACCATACTCTTTTATCTTGTATTGGAGTGTCCTTAGAGATATGCCAAGTTTTTTGGCTGCCTGTTTCCTATTGCCATTGGTCTCTTTGAGGGCATTTTCTATAGCAAGCCTTTCAATATCTTTGAGGCTCCCATCTGTAGTCTTTGGCCTTGTCTCTGGATCAAGTTCTGGTATGGTTATAGTGTCGCCCTTTGATACTATTATTGCCCTTTCTAAGACATTCACCATCTCCCTTACGTTTCCATTCCATTGGTAATCCTTCAATCTCTGCATTGATATGTCATCGATGATCTTTTTCGGTTTTCCCAATCTTGATGAGATTACATCCACAAGGTATCCAGCTATTTTAGGTATATGACTTCTTCTCTCTCTGAGCGGGGGTATGGTGATAGGAAAGACGTTCAACCTGTAATATAGGTCCTCTCTAAATCTATTTTCAGAAACCATCTTTTTGATGTCTCTATTTGTAGCAGCAATTATCCTTGCGTTAGTCTTTAGTTCATTTATAGAGCCTAACCTCTGAAATGTCTTATCCTGTAATACCTTAAGAAACTTTGCCTGTAGTGCCAGACTCATCTCTGAGACCTCGTCTAAAAAAACTGTTCCATCATCTGCCACCTCA
>JBDNDH010000285.1:0-2968 GCA_046719235.1 Thermodesulfovibrionales bacterium | reverse complement strand
TGGATTCTGGAGATTTGAACCTGGGTCGAGGATAATTATTACTGCAAAGTCGTTCTTCTAAAGTTCCGTGCTCCAAAATCCATATTGATTAGCAAATAAAAAACAAGCGGTCTTAATCTAAACAGATAATATCCCCCTCGTAACAAAACCCACATTACCAACACCGGTCATTAGCATGGCATTCGTGAGATCTGCCTTGTATTTGTTGAGGATAAATGACATAGCCTCTTTACCCCCACCAAAAACAGAAATAATCAAGGGTCTTCCAATCAACACACAATCAGCACCTAATGCAAGCATCTTAAGAACATCTGCACCACTTCTAATGCCTCCATCTGCAAAAACCTTAATAGGGAATTTTAATGCATCCACTATCTTGGGCAACACCTCTGCTACACCAGGGGTGTGATCAAGCACCCTTCCCCCATGATTGGATACAACAATTGCGCTTGCACCACAGTCTGCACATATCTTTGCTTCTTCTGGGGTCATCACGCCCTTGACGATAAAAGGTAGTTTTGTAGATTTGACGAGTTCCTCTATCTCCTTGGGCGTCTTTGGGCTAACAGGCTGCCCTTTTAATGCCATTGTCACAAGCCCTGCCCCATCTATATCAATGCCTACTGCCATTGCTCCTATCTCTTCTGCAATCCTTATCCTCTTGATAATCTCCTCTTGGGCACGAGGTTTGATAATTGCAATTCCCTTACCGTCAGCCTTTTTTATCGCCTTACAACCACTATCAAACATGGTAGGGTCTGCACCGTCACCTGTCATTGCGATTGTGCCCACAGATACTGCAGATGTCGTCCAAATCTCTACAAATTGCTCCTCCGTTATGGCACCTCCCATATTGTATGATACGCCAGTTATAGGAGCAGGGATTATAGGCATTGAGAGTTTTTGCCCCCATAAATCTACCACGGTGACTGGATTTTTTACCTCGTGGATTGTTCGCATGTTGAGTTTAATTCTCTTTAATGCCTCAACATTCCCAATAAAAGACTGCCCTGTTCCTGCTCCACCCATACCAGGCACCTCACCTGCACATGCCCTTCCATCACATATCTGACAGCACCTGCAGAAGGGTTTTAGGAGTTTAGCGGCCTCTGTCTTGATGGTCTTTATATCCATAAAAGACCTCCTTATTATTTATAAGACTGAGATAATAAGGTAATATAATGCTTAACGATTTGTCTATTGCCAAACTTTTCTACCCCATCAATCAACTGTATTATACAACCTGGACACGCGGTAAGCACCGTACTAGCTCCTGTTTTGTTAATATCAGCAATCTTGTTTTTAAGTATCGCTAATGAGGTTTCATAGTGTGTGAGATTGTAGGTACCACCGCTTCCGCAACAGGCATCAGGTTTTGACATCTCCTTAAATGTAATGCCAGGTATAGACCTTATGATTTCACGAGGCTCCTGCCATACCTTCATGGTTTTCCTCAGATGACAAGAGTCGTGATATGTGACTGTATCTTTAATCTCGCCTTTTGGTTTTATAAAATCTATCTTCTTTAGGAGTAGTTGGGATATTTCTAATGCCCTATCCTTCCACTTAATTGCTAAATCTTCATATATCCCCTCCCCCTTTAACAGTTCAAGATACTCATGGGTGAAAGTCCCTGCACATGAACCACAGCCAAAGATAACATAATCTGCATCTGTCTTTTGGAGTGCATCAATATTTGCCTTTGCCATCAGTCTTGCGGTCTCAATATCTCCATGTGCAAACACAGGAATGCCACAACAATACTGGTCTTTTGGAATGAGTATATTTACATTGTTATTTTTCAATACATTCACTATATCATCACCGATGTTTGGATAGATATAATTAATCGAGCAACCTGTAAAAAACGCAACTGTTGTCTGTGGTTTGTCACTATTAAATATCTTTTCATCTACCCTATCCCTAAAAGGTGTATTTGTAAGGCTGGGGATTACCCGTTTTCTATCCAGCATCCCAATAGAAAATCTCAGGTTTCTACCCTGACCACTGTCTGTAGTTTTTGTAAAAAGGTTTTGTAGTCTTGCTCCTGTCTTTAGTCCTTTCTCAAATAATGGCTTTTTATGAAATAATAGATTGAAGATTGTCTGTTTAAGAGGGTGTAGCCCCTTTTTTTTGGCAATTGCACTTCTTAAGGCAAGGATTATCCTATCGAAATTGACCTGAGGGGGGCAGTTTTGCATACAGGACTTGCATACAAGACAGTTAAAGACCCTATCATACATATCAGGATCTTCAAAATCCAATTTCCCTTTTAAGATAGCATCCGCAAGGGCAATCTTTCCGCGTGCCACCCCTGCCTCAGTCTTTTGTACTGAAAAGACTGGGCAGACTGCCTGACAATTACCACATTTCATGCACTTTTGAATCTCATCCTCGATTAGCTTGTATTCATCATAAACTGTTGTCATAGATATTACCTCTTATGGCACTAACTTGCCAGGGTTCATTATTCCTTTTGGATCTATTGCAGACTTGATAGTCCTCATGAGAGCAATACCACTTTCACCAATCTCATCCTTAAGGTAGCGGAGTTTTGCCATCCCAATACCATGCTCCCCAGATAAAGTGCCTCCAAGTTTGAGGGCAACAGCAAATATCTCGTCCACTGCCTTGTGGACACGTTCCATCTCTTCCTTATTTCTCTCATCCGCAAGTATTGTGGGATGGAGGTTACCATCACCTGCATGTCCAAAGGTGCCAATCTTGAGGTTATATTTTCTTGCAATATTGTCAACCTCTAAGAGCATCTCTGTAAGCCTTGACCTTGGAACAGTCGCATCCTCAAGAACCGTCGTGGGACTCAATTGAGCAAGTGCAGGTAATGCTGCCCTCCTTGCCGACCATATCTTATCCCTCTCTGCATCCGTCTCTGCAATCTTGAGTTCACCCTTGTTTTGTGTAACCACATCTTTTACCGTCTTTGCCTCTAACTCAACCGATTCTTTAG
>JBDNDH010000284.1:0-2973 GCA_046719235.1 Thermodesulfovibrionales bacterium | reverse complement strand
CATCTAACCATTTGGGATGTAAAGATTAGTATTTTTAAATCTGTTGCTGTAAGTTGGATCCCTGCAGTAAGAACCTAACCTGCAGGGGGCACTTTAAATTACAAGTATCAATATGTTATAGCGATCCAATTGTAAAGCAGTCTTAATAAACCTCGATTATTTCAGTCCCAAAACATCTTGCATGTCATAAAGTCCAGGGTTCTGCTTTACAATCCATTGTGCAGCCCTGACTGCACCCCTTGCGAAGGTATCCCTACTTGATGCCTTGTGGGTTATCTCAATTCGCTCTCCTAATCCTCCAAAATATACGGTATGCTCACCAACGATATCCCCTGCCCTCACGGTCTGAATCCCTATCTCTTTCTTTGTCCTCTCTCCTATGATGCCTTTTCTTGCATAAACACCAACCTCATCAAGATTTCTGCCAAGAGATTCTGCAATGACTTGAGCCATTTTTAAAGCGGTGCCACTTGGTGCGTCCTTCTTCATCCTGTGATGGAGTTCCACAATTTCAACATCATATTCATCTCCAAGGACATTGGCAATGTCCTTCAAGACCCTTAATAGAAGATTCACACCTACACTCATGTTTGGTGCCTGAACTATCGGGATCTGCCTTGAGGCATCTTTTATTATCTCCATGTCTTCTTTTGAGAGGCCAGTTGTGCCTATGACCATTGCCTTTTTAGAGGACATCGCAACATTGACATTTTGAATTGTCGCCTCTCTGTGTGTAAAATCGATCACAACATCCCCAGATGAGATTATATCCCTTAGGGAATCTGTTACCTTCACCCCAATCTCACCTGAACCAATAACAATCCCTATATCCTTCCCAACTGACGTATGTCCGCTCTTTTCTATGCCTCCTACGATCTTGATGACATCGCTTTCGTTACATATTGCGCCTATCCTGCTACCCATTCTGCCTGCTATTCCCATCACTATTACATTTACCATGTTAATCTGCCTCCTTTTTAATTATAAAATCCCTTTATGCTGATGATTTGTATGGTATTAACAAAAGGGTTCGCACCCTTTAATAAGTTTGATGTCTTAATCCCAAAAGGCGGCTTTAGCAAAACGATCAGTCTATCTTTGTGCAGATTGTAGTCGAGCAGGTCACCGGCAATATTTTCTACTATCTTGTTTTGTTCAACGGTGATCCCGTTATACCACAGCAAGATAATGTCTGTGGATTTATTGCCCAAGCCCTTTGTGAATTCAAATATAGGATTGCGCTTAGGTATCAACACTCCACCAGCCTTTGGTATGAGCCTATCCCTAATAGACCAATGACCTCTATCAATCATAGCGATATTTGATAATTTTTTGTATGTTTTTATAGAGCCACCAAAGTCCTCTGGACTCCTCCACAACACGATACCCCTGTTTGAATAGATACTTACAATGCCATTATCATTTACGGTCAATAAGGCCTTTTTGCCATCAGGTGATTCTATTGGGCTAAAGTCGTAGATATTAACATCCTTAGGTAGTGTTATTGGCTCTCCTTTTATTAACCTGCCGTCCCTTATGGTGTATTCAAAGACATTGTTTTCAAACCCTTCTACCCTTGAGAAGTCCTGCCCTAATATCTTGTTGTCTATCACCCTTAAGAAAACTGAATCTATCTCACTCTCAACGACCAACTTGTAATCTACCATAGTATATACGACAGATTTGACATCCGTTCCTTTCATCATTGTCAAGACGATGCTGTCTCTTTTGTCTACATTCTTCCTGAAAACATCAATCCAGAGTATATCGTCTGATAATGCAGTCTTAAAATCCCAAATCAATTTGAGGTCTGTCCCAAGTTGATAGACTGCAAGATTATCCTTTGTAGCGAGTATCATCTCTTCAATGCCGTCACCGTCAAGGTCAGCAAGGGCAATCTTTTGTATCTGTCTGCTGACCTGATAGTTTAATAGGATATTACTGTCTGCAGACACAAATCGCGCCTGCTTGTTTAATATTGACTGTATGGAGGCTGATGATATTGTGGCCTTTTTTTCTGTTAACTGCACCATGTCAGAAGCCCAGTAAACCCTTTGTCGGAGATAAGTCTTGTCTGCATCTCTTTCAGAATCAATGACTATTACGATTTCTGCAGATTGATCCTTCGCCTCAGCAGATAATTTAGAGAGGTCAAATGTGTCGAGCCGACTGTCAATCAGATGAAACCTTCCATTTGACTTAAGTGCATGGTAATAGCTATCACCTAAATACCAGTTTATATCAGTCTGTAAGAAGAGGGCATTAATCTTGCTTTGTCTAATCTTGAACTTGGTATCTTGAAGGGCGTCTCTATCCCCGCTTATGATCCTGATTGTTGAGTCCTTTTGCCTTGTTTCTATCACCTCACCTGTGCCGATGAGTTTTTCCACCTTACCTAATCTCTCTCTCGTAACAGGATGAATAAAACCCTCATCCTCACGATATATGGATATCCTCATCCCTTGCTTTATCCCGTCTGATGATCCTTTTTCAATGAGTATCTGATTGTGATCCCCCTTTTGCAGTCTACCGGATACAGGAATAAAGTATGAGGTTACATCTGTGATAAGAGGCTCAAACTCCGACATCACATCCTGACAAATCCCTTCTTTAGTTGATAAAACCAAGACAATACATGTGACTATTAAGAATAAACTTAGAGATGCTAAAAAATGTTTCATTAATAACCCCTAAAAAAGTGTCTTTCTATTATATTTGTAATATACCCTAAGCACTCATGAGGGTTTTGATGTTATTTTACAACTATAGATAGAAGTTGGATATTATAACAAATAAAGTTGTGACATACAATTTAGGATTAGCGATATTATCTAAAACTGGTATGCGAGGTTACCTTTTCTCGACGATAACATTATCAATGAGTCTTGTTTCGCCTATTTTAAGGGCTATTGCGAGCAGATTGGCTTGCTTGAACTCTTCTAATCTGTCAAGTGTATTAGTATCATATATATC
>JBDNDH010000283.1:0-2976 GCA_046719235.1 Thermodesulfovibrionales bacterium | reverse complement strand
AATTATCTTGCCATATCTATCTGTATGTGATTTCTCCTCAATAGTTATCCTCTTATTCAAAGGCATTTGGAAACCTTTTTTGTTAAGGTCCATTCAAGCCCCTCCTATTTAAAAATTATTTAGAATACAACTCTACGATCAACTGTTCTTGAACAGGTAATGCTATCTCGTCTCTTGTAGGTATGCGTAAGACCTTACCCTTCTTGTTATTTGTATCAACCTCAATCCAATCTGGGAAGCCCCTCTGTTCTGCAATAGCCAAACTATCAGTTATAGCAGCAAGCCCCTTACTCTCTTCCCTGACCTCTATTACATCACCTGCCTTGACAAGATACGATGGTATATTTACCCTTCTGCCATTTACTAAGAAATGATTATGCCTTACCAACTGTCTTGCTTCACGTCTATTTATTGCAAAACCTAATCTATGCACTATGTTGTCAAGCCTTCTCTCAAGAATCTGGAGCAAGACCTCGCCTGTTATGCCTTTAGATTTTGCAGCCTTTTCAAAGTAATTCCTAAACTGCCTCTCCATTACTCCATATATCCTTCTGACCTTCTGTTTCTCTCTGAGTTGCATACCGTAGTCAGATAACTTCCCCTTGTTTTGCCCATGCTGCCCTGGGGCATATTTCCTCTTCTCAACGGCACACTTTTCAGTCATACATCTGTTGCCTTTTAGAAAGAGTTTTTCGCCCTCTCTTCTACAAAGCCTGCAAAGTGCCTCAGTATATCTTGCCATTACACCCTCCTCCTTTTAGGAGGTCTGCATCCATTGTGTGGCACAGGAGTAACATCCTTAATTAGTGTTATCTCCAAACCAGATGTCTGCAAAGCCCTGATGGCTGTTTCCCTCCCAGAACCGGGACCTTTTACATATACATCAACGTGCTTTAACCCCATCTCCATCGCCTTTTTAGCAGCAGTTTCAGAAGCCATCTGCGCTGCAAAAGGCGTTCCTTTTCTTGAACCTTTAAAACCAAGTCCTCCAGCGCTTGACCATGCGATAACATTTCCACTTTGGTCAGTAATTGTTACTATTGTATTATTAAAAGTGGTTTGTATATGTGCAATACCACTTACGACATTCTTTTTTACCTTTTTACCGGAACGTTTCTTTTGAGCCATGTCTGATCCTCAGCCCTCCTTGCTATTTTTTCTTGACGACAAGTTTTCTAGGACCCTTCCTTGTTCGGGCATTAGTCCTTGTCCTCTGTCCCCTAACTGGTAGGTGTTGTTGATGTCTCAACCCTCTATATGAACCTATATCAATAAGTCTCTTGATGTGCATCGCTATCTCTCTACGGAGATCCCCCTCTACCTTGTAATCCCTTTCAATAATATTTCTAATCTTTACCGTCTCTTCATCTGTAAGTTCTCTAACCCTCTTATTCGGATTAATGTTAGCCTCATTAAGAATCTTTATTGACAGAGTTCTACCAATACCGAATATTCTTGTTAAGCCTATCTCAATCCTTTCGTTCTTTGGAAGATCCACTCCTGCAATCCTTGCCATTAAACCTCCTTAACTATAATAATTCTCACCTTTTATTACTAACCCTGTCTTTGCTTGTGTCTTGGATTCTGACAAATAACCCTTATTACACCTTTTCTCTTGAGAATCCTGCACTTTGAGCATATCTGTTTTACTGACGGTCTAACCTTCATCTGTCAAACTCTCCTTTTCTACTTAAATCTGTAGGTGATCCTACCTTTTGTAAGGTCATAAGGTGATACTTCAATAAGAACCTTATCCCCCGGTAATATCTTAATGAAATTCATCCTCATCTTCCCTGACACATATGCGAGTATTACTTGATTGTTCTCAAGCTCAACCCTAAACATCGCATTGGGAAGGGTTTCTATTATTGTGCCCTGTAATTCTATGTTGTCTTCTTTTGCCATAATGTAAATATTTAATTTAAAACTATTATTCTGATTTAGTCAATATCTCAGGTCCATTTTTTGTCACAGCTATGGTATGCTCAAAATGGGCTGAAAGACTACCATCCGCTGTAACCGCAGTCCACCCATCACTGAGTATCTTGACCTCACTACTCCCCTCATTTACCATAGGCTCTATTGCCAAAGTCATACCTTCCTTTATCCTACACCCCTGCCCAGCCTTGCCAAAATTTGGCACCTGCGGGTCTTCATGCAAAGACCTTCCTATGCCATGACCTACAAAGTTTTTGACTACTGAAAAGCCATTGGCTTCCACATATCTTTGTATAGTGTTAGATATGTCAGAGATCCTGTTTCCGACCACTGCCTTTTCTATTCCCATATACAAAGCCTCTTCAGTGACCTTCAACAATTTTGAAGCCCTTTCATCAACCTTCCCCACCTGATATGTATAAGCACCATCCCCAAAATAACCATCAAGGTATACCCCTATATCTACACCCACTATGTCCCCATCCTTTAATCTCTTACTCTTTGAAGGGATTCCATGGATAACTGTCTCGTTCACAGATATACATGCACTTGCAGGATAGCCTCTATAACCCTTAAATGCAGGCTTTGCCCCTCTTTCTTTGATCTCATTCACTATGTAATCCTCGATGTCAGCGGTGGACATCCCAGCCTTGATTACTTTTTTAAGCCCATTTAGTATCTGTGCCACTATTCGAGATGCCCTTCTAATCCTTTCAATCTCTTGAGGGGTTTTTATTATTATCATGCCCAAAAACCATAGACCCTATCTTCTTCCCTTAATCCTAC
The DNA here is from genome assembly GCA_046719235.1 of Thermodesulfovibrionales bacterium. Lineage (GTDB taxonomy): Bacteria > Nitrospirota > Thermodesulfovibrionia > Thermodesulfovibrionales > Dissulfurispiraceae > DUZI01. Next base: position 252 of record JBDNDH010000283.1, on the reverse strand, counting down.
CTTTCTTTAAAAATCCATCATATGACCTTGTGATAAGATGAGATTCTATCTGGGAGACCGTATCAAGTGATACACCTACCGCTATCAGTAGTGATGTTCCGCCAAAGTAGAAGGGAACATTAAACCTTTGGATTAGTATCTCGGGCAATATACATACTATAGATAGGTATGCCGCCCCAACAAATGTTAACCTCGTAAGTACCCTGTAAATATATTCAGATGTCTTTGATCCTGGTCTTATGCCGGGTATAA
>JBDNDH010000282.1:0-2985 GCA_046719235.1 Thermodesulfovibrionales bacterium | reverse complement strand
GACACCTCCGCCCTCGAAAGGCAGATTGATGAGATGGTGTATAAATTATACGGTTTAACAGACGATGAGATTGCCATTGTGGAGGGGATAGGATAAAATATTCCTTAGGAGGTGAGCAGGATGAAAATAAAAGCTACTTTTGTAAAAGACGGAAAGTGGTGGGTGGCTTGGACTGATGATGTCCCTGGTGCGCTCACACAAGGAAAAACCATTGAAGAAGCAAGAGAGAATCTTGTGGATGCTATACATGAAATGCAAAAACCAATTGATATTTCTTCTTTACCGCAAAAGGAAGTTGTAGTAGAAGAAATTGAGGTATGAAAAGGAGGGAACTAATCAGACATTTGGAACGCTACGGATGTATCCTATTAAGAGAAGGAGCAAAGCACTCCTGCTATATAAATCTTACTGATACAAGTAAATCAACTACTATCCCAAGACATGCAGAGATATCTGACCTTTTAGTAATCAAGATTTGTAGACAGCTTGGAATCCCAACTCCAAAGTAATACATAATTCTACAGAAACTTATTACAATTTTTAAGGGTAAGGAAAGATAATGTTAATATAGCAAGAAACAGGAGGTGATATCCATGATAGAAGTAAAAGTGCCTATATCATCAGATGATATTATTGATGCAGTAAAAAAAATGAAGAAGCGTGAGAGAGAATCTTTTATTGAAAATTTGCTTGCAATGACCTCTCCTGATTATATTCAAAGCATCAAAGAGGCGAGAACTGATTATAAAGTTGGCAAGACTAAATCGCATAAAGAGATTTTCGGGAAATGATTTATAGACTTGTCTATACGCATCGAGCAGAAAAGGATATTAAAACCCTTGACCCTTCCGTAAAAGCGACAGATAGAGAAATCTATCCTTAAATTACAAAGCAATCCGTTAGAATATTCTGAGAAATTATCTGACCCGAGAATAAGGACATATCGTTTCAGAACTGGTGATTACAGAGTTATTTTTGATATTGAGGGCAGGGATATTGTCATCCTGAGAATTGGACACAGTAAGGAAATCTATAAGAGTGTTTAAGTGCCTAATTATCCGAATCACCCTTGTGTTGACCAAATCCTTGCTGTTAAACAAGACCACACACCCCTTAATCCCCTCTTGATAGAGGGGAACTTACAGGAGGACTCCATTCTTGATAAAGTAGCGATTACAGAAGAACTTCCCTCTAATAAAAAGAGGGAGACATTTTTTGAACTTCCCTCTAATGAGAGACATTCTTCTGATCTCCCTTCTAATAAGAGGGGGCAGGGGGTGTGTTTAGACACTGACACCTCCGCATTCGAACGGCAGATTGATGAAATGGTGTGTTAAGTTATACGGTTCAATGATCATATTGTAACTAAAAAACTGGCAGCAGTAATTATAAGTTCTAACGGCTGTAATAATTACATTGAGCAAACACCTACATCAATCCTTATTTTTTCTACAAGGGCAAGTAACGAGGGCACCAGTCTGAACATTATAGATGATTTAATTAAACTCTAAGTCTGTCTGAGTGCCCTCCTAACAGTTTTGATTGCACAGAGTTCTCCACACATACTACAGACCTCGTTGTCTTTCGGTGGACGAAGACTCCTTGATGATTTGACCTTTTCTGGGTCAAAACTCAGCCTGATCTGCCCTTCCCAATCAAGATTCTTTCTGCAAATAGCCATATCCAGATCTCTCTTAATAGCAGATTTTATCCCCTTTGCTATGTCGCCAGCATGCGCTGCGATCTTGGCAGATATTATCCCATCTCTGACATCTTCAATACTGGGAAGCCTTATGTGCTCTGCTGGTGTTACATAACACAAAAAGTCTGCTCCTGCCATTGCTGCCACAGCACCTCCTATGGCGGTTGCTATGTGGTCATACCCCATAGCACAGTCTGTTACAAGAGGTCCTAATACATAAAAAGGCGCACCCTTACAGATCTCTTTTTGTATCCTGATATTCATCTCAACCTGATTGAGTGGGACGTGTCCTGGCCCTTCAATAATTGACTGCACCCCTTGTGCTAAAGCCCTCTCATGGAGTTCTCCAAGAATAAGCAACTCTTCAATCTGGCTTCTATCTGTGGCGTCTGCTAAGCAACCGGGTCTAAAGCCATCTCCAAGACTTAAGGTCATATCGTAACGTTTTGCTATTTCAATTAGGCGATCAAAGTCCTCATAGAGCGGGTTTTCCTTATCGTTATACACTATCCACTCGAGTAAAAAGGACCCCCCTCTACTCACCACATCTAATATCCTTTTATCATTCTTTAGTCTTTCAATGGAAGCCCTCGTTACGCCACAGTGAACGGTTATAAAATCTACACCGTCTTCTCCATGCTCTTTTATGGTCTTGAATATATCGTCGGGGGTCATGTTTGCTATCGTGCCGTATCTTTCTACGGATTGGACAACTGCATCATATATTGGCACGGTCCCAAGTGCAATTGTGGATCTTGATATCAAAAGTCTCCTAAACTCTCTGAGATTTCCACCTGTAGAAAGATCCATCACCGCATCTGCTCCGTATTTTATACAGGCGTCTAATTTGGACAATTCCTCCTCATAGGATATGCTGTCTTTGGATGTGCCAATATTTGCATTAATCTTGGTTCTTAGGCCTTTACCAATCCCAAGAGGTCTTATGTCTCTTTGTATATTTTTTGTAATAACCGCTGTCCCTTCCGCAATTGCCTGTGCGAGAGCCTCTGGTGAGATCCCTTCATCTTGGGCAACTGCTCTGACCTCCTTAGTAACGATTCCCTTTTTGGCATATTCTATCTGTGTCATAGTCTATTCTCCTAATAGTTGTATATATCTCTTTGTGGTTTCATAAACATCTTTGGATTCCAATATACCACTTATAACGGCAATTCCGTGAGGATTAATCTTGATCACTTCTTGAAGATTATCAATCTTGATACCACCAATAGCAAACACTGGCAACCTAAGAGACTCAAGGGTAAACTTCAACCTCTCTAACC
>JBDNDH010000281.1:0-2987 GCA_046719235.1 Thermodesulfovibrionales bacterium | reverse complement strand
TACCTTAGGATCGCAGCAAGGTTGCTTAATGACAAGTTCAAGGTTGAAAGAGATCTTTAAGATACTTAACGCTATCAATGCTCAGAAATCTGTATCATTACCGCATTGACTGAGGTCCCTAAAAAACTCTTTATCTTCAAACTATCTCCCTCAATGAATAAGCCTGACTCATTTAACAGAACAACATCGCTACAAATTGCTACGAGTTTGTAAATCCCTTTGCCTCTATCTGCTTTGGTCTCTATCACTGCCCTGTGAAACTCATTCCTTGAAAATATCTGTATAGTTTGTGCAAAAACACTAGTAAGCTTATTCATAGGAAGCCTCCTTCAGGCTTTGTTCTTATTGTCAAACAAATTTTACCTGATTGAGGTTTCCTTTTTAAAAGCTATTTTGGACAGATGTGGATTAGCACAATTTTAGGTTTTAGGCAAAAGGTAAGGATATGTAAGTCATTGATTTTTAAGTAGGCGATGTAGGGATTGAACCTACGACCTCTCCCGTGTGAAGGGAGCGCTCTCCCACTGAGCTAATCGCCCAGATTTATTGGATTATAAAGAAACATATTTTAAAATATCAAACAGTCACATAATCTTGTTTATACATTTAGATTTTAGTGGTCTTATATGTCAAAAAGTGCTGAGGAACTTGTCTTATTGGGGATAAAATATCCTTAAGTAAACTATCCGATCCATAATGTCTTTTTGAAGTCTTTTGTCCCCTCAATTATATGATTTGTTGTTCCTCTCATCCCCACTTTTAGACCATCTTCCAGATTGAAATGTTTTAAGCATGTGCCACAGGTATATATCTCAACACCCATTTCTGATATTTTCTTTAAAATAACCACCATTTCATCATCTACTGTTGTGAGCCTTATGGCGGTATTCATAAAGAAGATACAGTCTGGTAATTCTTTATATACCAGCATCGTCTCGAAATATGCCTTCATAAGAACCCTTCCCAACGCCTCATCCTTTCCCATCGTATCGGTGGCAATGATGATAAGAAGTTCCTTTTTAGACTTGTTAGTATCCACAGATGTCTCGTCACAGGAATATCCCTTTACTATCTTTACATTCCAATAATTATCAATCTTCGTGTCTTGGGCATAGAAGCCTTTTTTTGTGGCAAATCTCTTGATATTGTTTAGAGATGCCTCATTGTCAACGAGTATCTCTACGGTTTCTTCAGATGTCTTATTGAGTTCCTCTTCTACCATCAAGACAGGTTTGGGACATACAACCCCTCTTGCATCAATGATCATATCCCCTCCAAAAGAATCTTTTTTGTTCCCTATTCTTAAATAGTTTTATAAAAATTAGCAAATAGTTATTTCCTATAAGTCCTTGGATAATTATTGACTTTTTACATCACAGACAAATCAAGTATTTCATGTTGATTAAATTTTCTTTTCTTGACAGTATATATGATATAAATTTTACAATTTATTCATGTCTTTAAATGGAGGCAGATAATGAAATATATTGGCTTTATCATCAATAACAATGAATATACAGTACCAATAACGAAGGTCCAAGAGATTATCAACATACCAACTATTACAAAATTACCACAAGCCCCCCAATATATAGAAGGTGTGATGAATATGAGGGGCAAGATAATAACTGTTGTAAATCTCAAGTTTCTGATGGGTGTTTATAACGATGAAAAACCAACAAAAATTATAGTTCTTTCAAGTGGCAAGGTGACCTTTGGTGTGCTTGTTGATGGTATTACTGGTGTGATTACTATTGAAAAAGATAACATTGAACCATCCGAAAATCTCATAGCCGATGGCGTTCAAAACATAGAAGGCGTTGCAAAATTAAACGATAGGCTTCTTATAATGCTTGATCCCAAAAAGATGATACCTATGGAGGATATGCACCTCTTTGAGGACGAGATTATTGAGTACAAGGAAACAGGTGAAAACAAGGTTGAGGTTGTCAAAAAGATTGAAGGCATAGGGGGAGATATCTTTGTTAGAGAGATAATGGATACAAGAGAGTTTTTAAAGAGTCAAGGGCTGTCTTCCACACATCCTAAGGTTGCTGTGCTTGATGATATAGTTTGCTTTATGGAGGCACTTGTAAATCATGACTTTGAAAAGACCAATGAGTGTGTTGAAAAAATAATAAACAAGGGACAGGAAGGGCTTTACAAAGAACTCGGAAGACTTACAAGAAAATTGCACGAGAATCTAAAAAGTATCAGAGGTATGGACACCCCAAAACTAAAGACTTACGCAGTCGATGAGATGCCAACCGCTGTAGATAATCTTCAAATTGTTATGCAAGGGACAGAAAATGCGGCAAACAGAACACTTGAGATAGTAGAAAAATACCTCAATTTCATCAGGGAAAAGAAAAAGAAGATATCAGATGGAGACTTCGTCTGTAACAAGGACTTCTTAGAGGAACTTGAGAAGGATATGACAAACCTTTTAATAACACAGGAGTTTCAGGATCTCACTGGAAGAATATTAATACAGGTTATCACATTTTTAACGGACTTAGAAAACGAGATGCTAAACATTCTCAAAAGTGTAGGGGTAAAGGTCTCTAAGGAGGATAGAGGGACAACAAAACAAGAAATGGTTGATCAAGAAGGTGTAGATTCTATCCTCAAAGATTTGGGCTTTTAGTTTAATGGAACACACTTGAGGATATCTCTTATAAATAATAGGTTTAAAGCAAACTTGCCAATCAGCATACTGATTTTAACATTATCCCTACTGTTAAACCTTACAACCTTCCTATTTAATTATTCTGATGCTGGTGAATATGATGATATCTCTACAATAAACACAAACTCCACAGTAGCCTATGATTACTCCTTATGCAGCAACCCAGCGAGAGAAAAACATATACAGTTTTTTTTCAAAACAAATTACCCTACTGAAGATTGTCTCTCATACACCACAGTAATATACCCCTATCTGTCTCCAGTGAGGTCATGGGAGGGTGCCAACAAGACATAGATCG
>JBDNDH010000280.1:0-3005 GCA_046719235.1 Thermodesulfovibrionales bacterium | reverse complement strand
AAATTTGGTTTGGTCTTTTTGAAATATAATTCTTTATATGAGATGGAAGAAAAAACCAAAAAGATAAACGAGCTGATCAGAGTAGAGTTATTTTGATTGTTTCGCATTTGAGTTTGAAGGGATTATGAGGTCAGGTCTTGCAACATAACATGAAGAGAATAGAGAAAAGGAGATGAAAGGTGCTATTGCAAGACCTGACCCCATGCCTGGCATGTTGTCTTAAGGAATAACTGAATGAAAAGATCTCTGAAACATACTATTGATAAACTAAAAAATAGGATTATTGCCTATTATGGTGAGAGGCTTATCAGTTTAGTGCTTTACGGTTCCTGCGCAAGGGGCAGGGCAACAGCAGAATCAGATATTGATTTACTTATAATAGCGGATAGACTTAGTATGCGAAAGATGAAGAGGATAGAAGAATTTATAGATAACATAGAAAAGGGCTTTGAGACTTCATCGCACTATATATCTCCAGTGATCAAAACCCCAGAGGAGGCTTCATCAGGGAGTTTGCTATTTTTAGATATGATATATGATGCAAACATCCTTTATGATAAAGATGATTTTTTTAAGATGGTTATTGAACGCTTGCGGAAGAAGACCGAAGAGTTAGGCTCTAAAAGGGTATTTAAGGGTAATAGGTGGTATTGGATTTTAAAGCCTGATTATAAATCTGGCGATGTAATTGAACTATGACTATTGATAGCCTCGCAAAGAGTTATTTAATAAAGGCACAAAAGAGATTAAAGATACTTGATGTCCTATTCCGAGAGGAAGATTATTCAGATGTTGTAAGGGAGGCTCAGGAAATTGTTGAGCTTGCCCTTAAAGGACTCTTAAGATATGTTGGGATAGAGCCACCAAAATGGCATGATGTAAGCTCAGTGCTTATTGAAAACAAAGCACTTATGCCAACTGTGATAATAAGAAATTTAACAAGGATTACTAAAATCTCAAAAAGGCTCAGGAAAGAAAGAGAACTTGCCTTTTATGGTGATGAAGATTTCATCCCCACAAACGAGTATGATGCCCGTGATGCAAAAAGCGCAATGAAGGATGCGGCCTTTGTTGTTGACAAGGTGTCAGCTGTTATAAAGATATAAGGCTTTGAATGACTTTTTTATTGGAGGTTATGATAGATAAGTTTAAGTTTCTGTGGTTCGTAAGAGGCATGGGATTGCGACGGAGAAATATTACAAGTGGTAGAGAGATTTTTTCTCTCCTTGAAGGACTAAGGGGGAGAGGAGTAAGGGCTTCAAGCAGACAATAACAGGTATAAGAAAGAGAACTTGCCTGAGAGACATCCATCTAAAAAAAGTCTTGGGAATAACACGACACATAGAGGATGAAGGGTTGTTAATGGCAGAGATAGACAAGATGAAGGGAAGGACCGGTTTTACTATCTCCTGATGTCATGTAAATAAGGAGTAATCACCCCAGAGCAATGGCAAACCAGAGAGATTTAAAGGTCTTGTATGGCAGTAATGCACTAAAGTTTAAATCTCAGATCAGAGGGTCCTGTTAGTGTCATGAAGGTAGAAAGGGTTGTAGAGGAGAACTAAATAGATACAGGCTTTTTTCAGCAATCGGGCTATGAGACCCCTATATTATCCATGAGAAAAGAAAAGATAGGGATAGGAAACTGGTAATTCGAGAGTTTATGATGCTAAGACTTACCTCTATAGGGTTTAAAAAAACAGGTCAGACTATTTCTTATCTCAGACAGTCCCATAAGATAATGATGATGCCTTAGTCCTTTGAGAAATTTGGATTTGACAAAACATTATTGACATTGTCTCTGTTAATTATGTTTACTTTAACACTTCAAGTAAACCCTAACCAATGGCTAATACGATACAAAAAAAGGTCTTCTTTAGGTGTACCATATCCTGTGCAGAGGTGTGTTGTAGTGGTGCAACCTTGCTTACTTTAAAAGATATCCAACATGTCTATAAGACCTTCCCCATTACCTTAGGATTTTGGAAGTACAGACCACTTACGCCATTAGATGAGGATTTCTTTAGGGAGGTTGGTTATGCGGTCGGTGACTTTTTTGTCATAGGTGAGTTTATCGGTGGCAACTGGCGTAGGAAAAGGTGTAACGGCTTAGGTAAAGATAAAAGGTGTGTATTACAACTCAAGGGGCTCAAACCATTACAGTGTCGGTTGATTCCCTTTAGTGCGGTCTTTGATGAATCTGTTCAAGGCAAGGTCATTGATTACCAGAGGTCTAATATCTTTGCAAGATGTCAGGGTTTTGCTGAAGATGATAATTTGGTGTGGGAAAACGGCAGATTTGTGGACATGGAATTAAAAAGAGATTTTGATAACTATCGTCACACGCTCAGACTGCAAAGGAGCCTGATGGTGTCTGTTTTAAAAGAGATAAAGGGGTCGTCTGCATACAGGGACTTTATTCATGGAAGTCATGGGATCTTAGAGGTTCCTGTCTTAGAATCAGTCTTTGAGGATTTTTTGAGGTTAACCAGTATAGGTCTTGAAAACAAGAATGACTATGTGGTGAATCAGATAAGACTGCTTGAAGAGGTTAGGGATGTAGAAAAGGCGGATGTTTTTTCAGATGCTATTAATATTTATAAATATATCGCATAAGAAGATATGCCTGTATGCTGGGTTTGATCTTAACCTGACTGACGGATAACATTTAAATGAAACTCAAAGATTGTCCAAGGTTGGTCATCGCTGGAATAAGGGGTGGTTGTGGTAAGACAACGGTTAGTCTTGGCTTAATAGGTGCACTGTCTGAGATGATGGAGGTCGTACCATTTAAAAAGGGACCGGATTATATAGATGCCGGTTGGATGTCGGCTGTTAGCAAACACCCCTGTTATAATCTCGACCCTTACCTGATCGGTAGGGAAAACGTATTAGACCTTTTCGTAAGGTATTTTAAGGGTGATATCGCTGTTGTTGAGGGCAATAGGGGTCTTTACGATGGAATGGATGTGGCAGGGTCCTTTAGCACCGCAGAGGTCTCAAAG
>JBDNDH010000028.1:0-9187 GCA_046719235.1 Thermodesulfovibrionales bacterium | reverse complement strand
TGCCTATAGATACATCACAATATAACATTGTGACATCTACCATAGAACCTTTTCAGATACCACCAGAACCAGTGTGGGTGTTGCTTGTACCAACCCTCTCAAGAAGTTTTGGAAGCAGATTGAAAACCGAAGGGGGATAGCCTTTGGTGGTTGGTGGCTCCCCTGCAGCAAGACCGATCTCCCTCTGAGCCATAGCAAAGCGTGTGATAGAGTCCATCATAAACAAGACCTGTTTATTCTGCCCTCTAAAGTATTCTGCTATTGCAGTTGCAACAAACCCTGCCCTTATCCTCATAAGCGGAGATGTGTCTGATGTAGCAACAACTAAAACAGACCTTTTTAATCCATCCTCTCCCAAATCCTTTTCTATAAACTCCCTGACCTCTCTCCCCCTTTCACCTATGAGGGCTATCACATTTATATCAGCCCGTGTGTTTCTTGCTATCATCCCGAGAAGAACGCTCTTTCCTACTCCACTCCCAGCCATTATGGCAAGTCTCTGTCCCTTACCACACATGAGCATTATATCTATTGCCCTAATCCCCAACACCATCGGCTCTTTTATCCTACGCCTATGGAGGGGATTTATAGGTTCATTGTAAATGGGATAAAGGACACCACTGATTGGTCCCTTATCATCTATAGGCAAGCCTAATCCATTAATCACTCTACCCAAAAGCCTCCGACCAACCTTGATATACTTCTGCCTACCCCTTGAGACTATACGGGCACCCTCACCTATGCCCATCGTATCTGCCAGAGGCATGAGCAATACTGCACCAGACCTAAATCCGATAACCTCAGCCTCAATGATGCTACTCTCTGTATCGTCCCCGAGTTGTATCTGACATATGTCCCCAATGTTTGCCTTGGGGTGCGTTCCCTCAATAACAAGCCCAACAACCTTGTTGACCCTACCGCAAACCTTGATAACCTCTCTATCCCTAATAAATTCTCTACAGGTCTCTATGAGTTGCTGTGCTAACTGCATCAGAAATCTCCTTTATCTGCTCACCAATCCGTGCATCTATCTCTCCCTTGATGGTTTCTACAATACAACCGCCCCTTTCAATAGTGGAGACTGGTTCTATGTTTATGCTTTTTAGTGATGATGTGTCCCTGAGTATATTTAGGTGCTCAACTATTACATCGTAATCTACTGGATTGACCTTAATTGTGACATTATCTACAGAGTCCTCTACCTTGCTTAGTGCCTCTTGGGCAATATAAATCACGATATTTCGGTCTAATTCTATCTCCTTTTTCACTATTTTTTGGGCAATCTCAACTGAAAGGTTGATTACATCTGGTAGAAGTTCTTTTACAAGGTCAGACCTGTAGGTATCAAGCTTTTTTATAACAGAAAGGAGATGTTCACAGGTTTCATCAATCCTTTTTCTCTCTGTATCAAGGATTTCCTTACTTTCTTGTTCTGCCTTTTTTAATCCGTCCGTGTAGCCCTTCTGAAACGCCTCTTCTTCAATGGTCTTTATCCTCTGTAATGCCTCCTGTTCTATTTCTTCAAGTGACTTTTTATGGGTTTTCTTTTGAGGATCAAAACTCTCGGGATTATAAACCTTAACAACGTTGTCTTCCATCTTAGGTGACTATTTCCTCTGCACCCTTACCACCTATAACAATCTTACCCTCCTCTTCTAATCTCCTTGCCACCCTCACGATATTCATCTGTGCCTTCTCAACATCAGATACCTTAACAGCCCCTTTTGCCTCCATCTCCTCTTTGAGTATCTGGACTGCCCTTTGAGACATGTTCTTGAATATCTTTGCCTTGAGTTCCTCCATTGCCATCTTAAGAGCAAGTGCAAGGTCGTCGGTGGTGATCTCTTTAAGGATCATCTGGATACCCTTGTCGTCAACATGTATAAGATCATCAAAGGTAAACATAAGCTTCCTTATCTCATCTGCAAGGATCTGGTCTTTTTCCTCTATGTTCTTTAGTATCAAGTCTTCCGATGCCCTGTCCATCTGGTTTAGTATCTCTGCCACTGTCTTGATACCGCCAATCTTCTTAGCCCTTGTGTAACTCTGGAGTTGAGATTGTAAGACATCCTCAAGTTCCATGAGGATAGATGGGGATATCTGGTCTAAATTTGCAATCCTTAAAGATACATCTATCTTAAGGTGTTCGGGGAGTTTGCCCATCACCTCAGCTGCCTGGGTTGGTTCAAGATGTGCCATCACTATGGCGATTGTCTGTGGATGCTCCCTTGCAAGCATGTTTGCAACGGAATTTGAATCAAGCCATCTCAAGATGTCAAAGGCAGATGCACCACTTTCTATCTTCTCTATGAGTTTGGCAGCCTGCTCCTCACCAAAAGCCTTTAGCAATATCTTCTTTATGTATTCTTCATCTATAGCAATTGAGGCAGAACCTGTCCTTTCATAAAAATCCTTCACTACCATATTTGCTTCATCACCTGTTATCTTCACCTTAGCCATGAGAGGGACTATCCTTGCAAGTTCAAGGGGGTCAAGATGTTTGAAGATCTGTGTGGCTGCCTCTTCTCCAACAACAGATAAAAAGGCGGCAACCTTCTCAACACCAGTCAGTTTTTTCATACTAACTTTCTGCCATCCACTCTCTGATTATATGTGCGGCTTGACGAGGGTCTTTTTTGACAATCTCTAATACCTTCTCCTTCATCAACTCCTCAGGTGCCAATTCAGGTTCGGGTTGAGATGGAACTACTGCAGGTGCAAATACAGCCTCGGGTGGCAAGGTTGTCTCTTTAGCCTTTTTAGGAACTGTCTTGATTGTGTTAATCAACGGCTTGATTACAAATAAAATTAGTAATACCGCAATGATAAGCGGCACAAGATATCTTAGTAATGTGGAAGCCAATGCCATTATATCCATCTTCTCTGGAGGCATCTCCTCTAATATCCCCTCAAAGGCGATATTATCTACAATAACCTGATCTCCCCTTTCTCTATTATAACCTATGGCGGCCTTTACAACCTCAGTAAATTTCTTCATCTCCTCTTCTGTCCTTGGGGTATAGACCTTTTTATCTTTGTCCTTTTTGTAGGTTCCATCTACCAACACCGCAACGGATACGCTCTTTATCTCACCACCAGGCTGTGATATCCTGTTTAGTGTCCTACTGATCTCGAAATTAGTAGTCTCTGTCTGCTTTTGTGACAATACCTGCCCACCAACACCAGCACTTGTTGATGGTTGCCCTGGTTGATTAGACAAGACACCCGGGATACCACCAGTTGATGCGCCTGAGGACTGTTCGGTAGTTTTTTGCTGTGTCCTTGCAGTAGCAGAGTCTGGATCAAATTTCTCTTCTGTGGTTTCTACCTTCTTTAAATCAAGTTTTGTTGTAACCCTAACTATTGCCTTGCCCTTGCCAACAATCGGCTCAAGCATACTTTGGATCTTTTGTTCAAAGGTCTTATCCACAAATTTCTGATACTCCAATAACCTTCCATCCGTCACCGTATCAGTATCTTGTGGTTTGGATAGTAGGTTTCCGAGATTATCAAGTATGGTGACAGATTGGGGATTTAATCCCTCAACACTACTGGATACAAGATGCACTATACCACCAACCTGAGCCTGTGTTAATGTCCTGCCAGGCCTTAGCTTTAGGACTATTGATGCTGAGGGTTTTTGTTCCCTCTCTGTAAAAATGCTCTTTTCGGGCATTGCGATATGAACCCTCGCAGATTCCACCTCGCTGAGTTGTTTTATGGTTCTTGCAAGCTCCCCCTGTAATGCCCTTATATAATTTAGTCTTTGAACAAATTCCGTTATTCCAAAGTTTGTCTTATCAAAGATCTCAAAGCCTATCAAGCCACCCTGTGGTATCCCCATAGATGCCAATTCTAATCTCAGCTCATAGACCCTCTTTTGGGGGACATAGATGATATTTCCATCCACCTTATAGGGGACCTTCATCTCTTTGAGTTTTGCGATTACACTACCAGCATCCTCCTGTGTGAGATTACTAAAAAGGACCTGGTACTCTTCCTTTTGACTCCACAGGGTAACGGTTACAAGTATAGCTATACTCAGTGCGAGGACTACAACGGCAGCAATCTTCTTTTTTGTATCCCAAGCCTTTATATTTTCAATTATGTCAGCAACTGCCATTAAAGATTGCCCTCATAGTAGGAAAAATTTTCCATAGCAATTATACAGGTGTCCTCATTATTTCCTCATAAGCAGACAACAACTTGTTTCTCACAGACATGAGGGTTTGAAAAGACATATCTGCCTTTTCCATCGCCAAGACAACCGTGTGGATATCCTTGACCTCACCGGTGGCAAAGCCTTCGATTGCCTTCTCTGCCTCATTGCCTATCTCGGATACCTCCTTTATTGCGTCCTTTATCGCCTGCTCAAAAGAACCAGCACCTGTATTCTGAGATGGTTTCAGTGTTTCTTTTATCCCTATATTAGAGCCTATTCCCTTAATCTCATCCATAGCGATTTAACCTCCTCTATAAACAGATTTTTGAAGTATCATACCCTGAGCAAATCAATAGTCTTCGTAAATGAATCCTTAAATGATGATATAAGAGTTAGATTTGCCTCGTATGCCCTTGATGCATTCATTAAGTTTACCATTTCTTCTATGTTATTGACATTAGGATAGTTTACATAACCATTCTGGTCTGCGTCTGGATGAGATGGGTCATATACCGTCCTAAATGGTCTCTTATCCTCCACAATCCTGGGAATATTTACACCAATGGATGTTTTATCAAAAAGATACGATTCAAATAAGACATCCTTCCTCCTGTAAGGACCCCCCTCAGGCGTCCTTGTAGAACTTGCGTTTGCAATATTTGAGGCAATCACATTCATACGCACCTTTTGAGCCTCAAGGGCTGTTGCACTGACCTTTAGCGTTAAAAATAAATTATTCATAGCATTCTCCTTATTTCGTTAAGACTACCTTGCCTTGATTGCATCCCTGAGCATCCTTGCCTTTCTTGAGTATAGTTGTATGGCAGTGTTGTATGTAAGAGAATTCTCCGATATCTTTGCCATCTCTATATCAACATTTACCGTATTTCCATCCCTATTAGGCATTGTATTTGTTGTTTCAAAGATCTCAAAGGAATGATCGTTTCTTATGTTGCCACTTTTTATATCATCTAATGCCTTTCTCATTTCTGCCTGAAAAGATACATCCTTGGCCTTATAGCCCGGCGTATCTGCATTAGCGATGTTAGAAGCCAATATCTTTCTTCTAAAGGCCGTTACATCCATCACCCTTTCTAATATCATCATCGTTTTATCTGGCATGGCACCTCCATAGAAATCTTAGCAAATATCATTCCATTTTTAAGTCAAAAACCACATACCGATAATTATCTCTTGATCCCATACTCCTTCAATTTGTTTCTGATTGTCCTTGATGTGACTCCAAGCCTCTCTGCCGCCTTTGTCTTATTCCAGCCCGTTTCTTCTAATGTCTTAAGTATCAACTCCCTCTCTACATCCTTCATGGTGCCTTTGGTTTCTTGTTGAGAATCCTGTGCATTTCCTGCAATCTGATCATCATCAGGGATGTAGAGTTCTTCTGACCTTGATAATACCGCAACCCTATAAAGATAGTTCTCAAGTTCCCTAACATTGCCAGCCCACTGTCTATTGAGTAAGAATTCCTTGAATTCATCCCCTATCCTCAAGGTTTTACCGAGCTTATTAGACAACCTCTTTATAAAATATTCAGATAGGGGGATAATATCCTCTTTTCTCTCCCTAAGCGGTGGAATCTTTATTGGAAAGACATTCAACCTATAATAAAGGTCTTCTCTAAATCTACCGTTTTTTACCTCTGTAAGGAGATCCCTGTTTGTAGTTGCTATAATCCTTACATTTACAGGTATGGGCAGTCTGCCACCAATCCTGTCTATCTCCTTTTCCTGAATAACCCTCAGGAGTTTTGCCTGTAGATTGAAAGCCATCTCACTAATCTCGTCAAGGAGAAGGGTGCCTTCATGGGCAATCTCAAACTTGCCCAGTCTCCTTTCAGTTGCCCCAGTAAATGCACCTTTTTCATATCCAAAAAGTTCTGACTCTAATAGAGACTCTGAGATGGCGGCACAGTTGATTGCAACAAATGGCTTGTCCCTCCTATTACTCATCTTGTGGATAAATCTCGCTATCACCTCTTTACCTGTGCCACTCTCACCAGATAGGAGGATTGAGATATCAGTCTCTGCAACCTCCTTGGCGATAGTAGTTATCCTTTGCATCTGGGGTGATTGGGCTATTATCTCGCCATCATCTGACGGAGTAACCCTCTGGATTGCATCTTTAAGTGCCTCAAATGAGAATGGTTTCATAATATAGTCGGTGGCTCCAAGTTTCATTGCATCTACAGCATTTTCCACGGTTCCAAAACCTGTGATAACTATAATTGGAACGAACAACCCCCTCTTCCTCACCTCGGATATAAACTCAAGCCCACTCATCTTTGGCATCTTCATATCAGTAATAATCACAGAGAAGTCAGAAAGATTAACCTTGGATAAGGCATCTACAGGGTTTTGGAATACCGAGACCTCAAACCCGCATCTCCTAACAGATTCCTTCAATGCCAAAGCCATATCCTGTTCGTCGTCCAAGATAAGAGCCTTTCTCATTTGTCTCCTATGGGCAGGGTTATTTGGAAGACTGAGCCTTCATTTAACCTGCTTTTTACGCTTATCGTCCCATTATGTGCCTTTATAATACTTGCACTAATTGGTAGTCCAAGCCCTGTACCACGATCCTTTGTTGAGTAAAAAGGCTCAAATATGTTTAACAACTTGTCATCCTCAATACCCATACCCGTATCTGATATCTCTATATTAACAAAATCACCTGAAACCTTATCTATGCTTATTGTTATCTTACCACCCGTTGGCATAGCCTGAACGGCATTTATCAATAGGTTTAAAAGTGCCTGTCTCATCAACCCCTTATCTATACATGCAGAGATATCATCTTTACATAAAAAAACAAACTCAACACTGCTATTCTGTAAGTAACCCTTAAATTCGTCTATTAACTCCTCTACCATTTGCTTGATAGATTGGTTCTGTAACCTTGGTCTTGGCTCTTTTGTAAAACTCAACATGTTGTCAAGTGTATTAACCAACGATTTAACAGAATTAGATATCTTTTGTGCATAAATTCCCTGCTCAGTATCACCAAGGTCATTCCTTAGTAAACCTGCAAAAAGTTCAATACTACCAAGGGGATTTCTAATCTCATGGGCGATCTTCATGACAAGCTCCCCCATAGCTGTAAGCCTTCTGTTTCTTTCATTCTGTACCTCAAGCTCCCTTAACCTCGTAATATCCTTAAATATCAAGACATTTCCAATCAAATTGCCTGCATTATCATAGACATCTCGTTGTGATATAAGCGCATAAAAAGGCTGACCTGTATAGGGCACTATCCTGTCACCATCCATACTCTGACAAATGTCTCTCATGCCTATCAGGCTCTCTGGTGGTATCTGTAACAACTCCCCAGCAGCCCTATTGGTAAGTCTAACCACACCTGATGTATCAAAAAAAACAACTCCTATGTCTATACTGTCAAGTATGCTATTAAGGAGTTGTTTTTTATGATCAACCTCTTTAGTAAGGACCTCAACCTTTTCCTCAAGACTCTTGTAATACTGCAAGAGGGTCTCTGATACCTTGTTAAAAGACCTAATTGCATCGTTAAGTAAGTCTAACTCTGTGCCCTTGTCTTTATAGACCATCAAAACTCCCTTAAAAGTGCCTTTGCAGCATTTGCAATCTCATTATTGCCATCAGCGGCCTTTTTTAGGTAATCCCTGTTCTTTGTCAACTTGCCGTATTGATAGTTGACCCATTGATACTCTGGGACTTCCTTTGGTGCATTAAGCCCCTTTTTATAATACTCAAGGGCGGTCTTTGTATCACCTTGAAGATAAAAATAGTCTCCTACCTTGATAGATGCCATTTCGTTGCCAACCCTTGATGCAATTATATAATAGTTGACAGCCTCATCCCTCTTTCCCTGCCTCCAAAGTATGTCACCAACCCTCTCAGATATCCTTGCATCCTTCGTCACATCTACAAGTTTCTTGTAATAGTGTATAGCCATTTCAATATTTCCTTCCTTTTCCATTATCTCGCCCAGAATGATAGATGCAGACTTTGCATAACGAGGGTCTAATGTAAGAAACTCCAGTGCCTTCTTTGCCTCTGTAAACCTTCCTTCCTTTAAAAGCAGTTCCGATAGCAAAAGCCCAGCTGGACCGGCTGAATGGCCCCTTGATGCCCTTTTGAGGTGTTCTATGGCAGTTTTCTTGTCGTTATTGTCGGCGAGATATTTGGCAATCTCTACAATAAAAGGACTATCAGGGCTTATATTGTTTGCAAATCTATATACATTCTTTAGCGTAGATGGATCACCACTGAGCATAGATCCCTTTAAGACCCTTTCAGTCTCTTGCTCCCTAAGCCTTTTTCTGTCTATATAGGATATAATCCTTAGGGCATTTGGGAAGTCTTTCTGTTTGAAATAAAGTTCTGCAAGGCTTTTCTTAAATTCATCTGAACGTTCATAAAACAGCAAGGCATTCCCCACCCTGATAGCATCGTCAATCTTACCCTCCTTTGTGTATATATACCATAACACCCTTAAAGCCCTCAGTCTATTTACATTAGTTGTATATGGTGCGTTTATAATTTCATTTAATTTTTTTTCAGCATCAGAAAACCTGTTTGCATAGTAATATACCTGAGCCCTTTCAATCAAAAGGTCAGCCTTCTTTAGGTCTGAATAACTCAACAAACTCATCGTCTTTACCGCATTCTCATGCCTGCCTCTAAGGCTGTCTATCATAGCCTTTACAGCCATAGCACGAGGGTTCAAGGCTATCTCTGAGGATGTAAGGGTCTTGAGGAGTGTTTCTGCCCTATTGACATCGTTTAGTCTGAGGGCAGACTCTGCCATACCAACAACGGCATCCCTTCTCAGAAGCCCCGTCACATTACTTAGATACCTCTCTGCTAATCTATAATTGTATAACCCCATCTCACATAAACCCAGATAAAAATAAACCTCGTTTATCATATTTGGATCTTTTGCGGTTGTTAGAACCCTCTTGAGATTCTGTCTTGACTCGTAATATCTCTTGAGGTTGTAGTCTGCCTTTGCCACACCCAAAAGAGACTT
>JBDNDH010000279.1:0-3015 GCA_046719235.1 Thermodesulfovibrionales bacterium | reverse complement strand
GCCAGAGATGAACGGCAGGGAGTTAGTGGAGTGCATCAAGGTAAGGAGCCCAGAGATTAAGTATCTTTTTATGACTGGTTATACACCGGATGTGATAACAGAAATGGGTCTTATAGAACAGGATATGAAGATTATAATAAAGCCGTTTACCCTCGAAGAATTGGCTAAAAATGTGAGATATGTTTTAGATAGATGAAAAGTGTCTGTTTGGAATTATCCCCCTTTATACTCAAGGCACAATATGGTGATATCATCAGACTGGGGTGCATCTTCACTAAATCTCTTTATATCTTTCATTAAATCCCTGCTTATTTCTTGAATAGACCTGTCGGACAACTGCCTTAGAAGATTAATCAATCTTTCACTTCCATATAGGTCATGTTTGTGGTTCATAGCCTCAGTAACACCATCCGTATATAGGATTATCTTATCCCCTTTTTGAAGAGTCATACTGGCACTTACAAAGAGGTAATCCTTAAAAATCCCTAATACCATGCCGTCTGGCATCTCAATAAAATTAGGCGCTGTGTTTTCTCTAATAATTACTGGCGGTGGATGCCCACCATTTGCATACAGTAACTCACCAGTCTTGTAGTTGAGTATCCCACAACAGACGGTAACAAACATTGATGATTCGTTATTGTCTGAGAGGTGAGAGTTTACGGAATTTAATAGTTGATGAGGTGTTTGGACACTCTCTGCAATTACCTTAAAGAATGTCTTTGTGACAGACATAAAGAGTGCAGCAGGCACACCCTTTCCAGACACATCTGCCACTATGAAACAGATCCTGTCTCTGTCCAATAGATAGAAGTCATAAAAATCCCCACCCACCTCTCTTGCCGGTTCAATCATTGCAAAGAGGTCAAACTCCTTTTTATCTGGAAAGGGTGGGAATGTCTTGGCCAGGATGTTCATCTGGATATCGTGGGCTATCCTGAGCTCGCTCTCTATCCTTTCTCTGTCTCTTGTAGCCTTGGTAAGTTGCTGAATATAGTCTTTAAGGTCACGACGCATTTTTGATACAGAGACTGATAACCTTGCAATCTCATCATTACCTTTGATGTTGGGTATTTCTGTATCAAGATGTCCTTTGCCGATTTGTTCTGTGATATCTGATAGGGTTGTTAGAGGTCTTGTGATTGACTTTGCAACAAATAATGACATTACCAAGAGCATTGTTATCCCTGAAACCCCAAGTGTAGCAACTATTAGGTTTAGGTTTTTTATGTCCTGTATCATCTCTTCAGAAGGAAACAGCACTATCAATCTCCAATCATTTGATGGTATCTTTTCAAACGATACATAGGCATCAACATTGAATAGTCTTTTATTTTCAAAGTGGCCTGAATCCTTACGCAGTATCTCTCTGCCCATCTCTCGCATCGTCTTATCGTTTAATTCCTCAGCAATAGTGAAAAGGGTTTCGTTCATGATTAACGCTCTGTTTGGATGGGTAACGATGGTGCCGTTCTGCGATATAAGCATGGCATAACCTGTCTTGAGAACCTTTATAGATTGCACTATGTCTGATAGCCATTTGAGGGATATATCAGCCACGATAACACCAATGACTTGCTTTTTATTTTTTGTATCACCATATATCGGTACTGAATATGAAGACATAATAGTCTGTTCTTCAAGATAGGGTTCACTCCACTGGGGTGATTGTAGTTCTTTAGTTATTTGATACCAGTCTTGATAGAAGTATTTATCTGTATCACTACCAAAGGATTCAAACACAATATCTTTATGTCTTCTAAAACAGTAAAAACCAGCATACACCCTGTCTCTCTTAAACTGATAAGGCTCAAAGGCAACAGATATCCCAAATATTTCTGGTGTTGACCTCAATAAGTCGCATAGTATCCCTTTGATCTCGGTTTCTGAGAAGTCTTCTCTCCCAAAAAAGAGGCTCATGTTTTCTGGCACTTTCTCAATAGCATTTAAGACAGATTCCACCTTGTTCACCGCTGATGATACGGTGGTATGAACCTCTTTTTTTATCTGCCCTTCTGTCTTGTGTCTTGAATATAAATAATTTGTGGTGATAACAAGCACAAAGATTAAGACAGCACAGGTGGTAAACAAAAAACAGAGTTTGAATGCAAGACCCTTGGAACTTAAGAAATTTAATGACATGAAATGTAAAACTCCTTATAGTGTGGGATCTTTTTTATCATTCCTGTATTAAGTAGCTGAGTTGCAACCTTTTGATAACCCTCTTTTGACAACTGTCCAGTAATTTGACCAGTATTGTCAGTCATCAAATCTCTAATCTTCATTATCATCCACCTCTGATGAGCCTTGTTAGCTGGAATGCCTGACTGTTTCATATATTTGAGAACAATCTCAAGTGCCTCATCAGGTTTTGCAAATACCCTCTGCCAACTTTCAATTGTTGCCTTTACAAATGCACATGCTAATTCTCTATTGTTTTCAAAGAATCTATCAGTCACATATAGACCATCTTCTGGAAAGTTTAGATTGTAGTCGTTAAATGAAAAGACATTTAACTCATCTTCATTGATACCGGCACTCAGAATAGTATGATACTCGTTATACCACATTGCAGACATAGCATCCAGACCACCCCTTAAAAAAAGATTTGGTGTTGATGACTGTGGAATCAGGTGGGGTTGGATATTTAATATCCTGAATAGTATCTTTGGTTGTATGGCAAAATCACCATCAAAAATGCCGACCTTTTTGTTGTGCAGATCTTTGGGGGTTTTTATCCCGGATTTCTTCATTGTAACAAGCAGTAGCGATGACCTTTGAAACATTTGTGCAATATTTGTGATATTAAGTCCCTCAGCCCTTTTTTGAATGGCGGTTGAAAGCCACATTATAGCAAAATCGGCAGTGCCATCTTTTAGATGTTTGACTGGTGATGTGTCTGGTCCACCGCTTATAATCTCAAGATCAATCCCATATTTTTTATAATATCCCTTATCAACCCCCACGAAGTAACCAGCAAACTGCCCTTGAGGTAGCCATTGTATAGCGAGTTTT
>JBDNDH010000278.1:0-3046 GCA_046719235.1 Thermodesulfovibrionales bacterium | reverse complement strand
AATTGGCAAATAGATATGCCTATTAAGCAAAAAAGCGTCTGTTATCTTTATTTTAAGCCCTCTAAGTTTTAATTGCACTAACAGATTTTTATTAATATAATAACAGCCATGTAAAAGGTTATTAAATGGAAGAAAAAATATCTCACTGGTTGTAGTGTTATTGATTTACAACACCAATACCTTGCTGAACTTATAAACAGGTAGTCTGGGAGATAGTTGAAAGTAATGATAAACAATATCATCAGATGTTCATAGAAGAACTCATCCGATATGCACAGTTTTACTTTATCAGTGAGGAAAACATGCTTTACAAGATAAACTTTGTGGAGTACAAAAGACAAAAAAAGATGCACATGGAACTTATTGACAGGCTCACACAAAGGATAAATACTCCTGAAGATAGTACTCAAAATCCAGTAGAGCTAATTAATTTCTTAGTGAAGTGGTTTATTGAACATACTGTAGAAGAAGACATAAAGAGTTTTCAAAATTATGTAAATCCTTAAAACAAATTCCCCTTGATCTCCTCAAAGATGGCTTTTTTATTACAGAAGTTAGGATGTATGTTAGTCTTCTCCTGTGCATATTTAATGATTCCTCTCATTTTACGATAATAGATACATGAAATCAGACTCATCAATAGGCGGTGCATATAGGTCTATACCTGCAAAACAGACCAAGAACCCCTTTGTGTTTATAAAAAAATCCACAAAGAAAAAAAAACCTACTGCCGATTATTCAAGCCAAACATCTCAAGAAAAAGGCAATAATGCATCTGTAGACATCACCGTATAATTTTCCCAATCTCATAGGAAATATTTTCCATGAGGTCTTTTGCTATTTTGTGCTTAGGAGTCGTCACACAAATATATAGTGGTTAACAGCCATCATGTGAACAAATCCCCTTCTTCAGACTTCATGCAAAAGTAAAACAAACCATATCAACTCTAATTGTCCTAAATGGTATGGCATTGTAATTGCTAAATATCACAGAAATGCCCTTCAGGAGGTGGCAGTGTTTAGAGGTGTCTATGTTGCTATGACAGGTGCCGTATTGAGATCAAGGGAGATGGACATTGTAACCAACAACCTTGCAAACGTTAATACAACAGGGTTCAAGAGGAGCTCCTTTTCATCAAGGATGTATCCTGTTCTTGAAGGCATTCAAGAGGAGCAAAAGGTTATATACAAAGACTCTCGTTCCATGACAACATTTACGAATTACAAGATAGATACCATGCAGGGTGCTATAAAGACAACAGGCAATCCGCTTGACCTTGCGATATCAGGAGAAGGGTTTTTTACGATCGAAGATAACAAAGGTCAGAGATTTTATACAAGAAACGGTAGTTTTACAAGGAATAAAGACGGTTTTCTTGTCACACAGAGTGGTAATTATGTCTTAGATAGGGGAAATCAGCGGATAAATATAGAGGGCAATGGGATCAATATCTCCCCTGATGGTAATGTTTACGTAGGACAAAACCTTGTTGGCCAATTTAAGATCGCAAAGGTAGAAAATATTGAGCATGTCTCTGATTCGTTGTTTACAGGTTCTGAGGTTGGTTTTGCAAAAGGGGATATAATTCAGGGAGCCCTTGAAATGTCAAATACAAACCCAATTAGGGAGATGGTAGGCATCATAACAGCATTGAAACAATACGAAACCGCACAGAAGGTTATCCAGAGTTTTGATGACCTCACAAAGAGGGCGGTTTCTGATATAGCAAGGGTTTAAAAGGAGGTTTTTAGATGATAAGGTCGCTTTTTACCGCAGCAACTGGCATGCATGCCCAACAACTAAATGTTGATGTGATATCGCATAATCTTGCCAATGTAAATACCGTTGGCTTTAAGAGGGGTCGTGCAGATTTTCAGGATTTACTCTATCAGACTATAAAGGCACCAGGGGCACCATCAAGCGAAGGGATACAGATACCATCAGGCATACAGGTTGGTTTAGGTGTCAGACCAGTAGCTGTTCAGAAGTTGTTTACCCAAGGAGACTTTATCTATACAGGAAACGACTTAGACCTTGTTATAGAGGGTCAGGGTTTCTTTCAGATTACCATGCCAGATGGCACTATTGCCTATAGCCGTGCTGGTGCATTTAAGTTAGATCGAGATGGTAGGGTGGTTAATTCAGATGGTTATCTACTTGAACCAGCCATCACGGTGCCAGCAGATACTACACAGATTACCGTTGGATATGACGGCAGGGTAACGGTGCTTCAGGCAGGCGCAACAACACCAGTTGAGATAGGTGCAATAGAGATAGCAAGGTTTGTAAATCCAGCTGGCTTACAGGCAATCGGGAAAAATCTATTTTTACAGACCGATGCATCAGGAGAGGCAATTACTGGTCAGCCAGGCACTGAGGGGAGAGGCACGATAAATCAGAAATTTTTGGAGATGTCTAATGTTAATGTAGTAGAGGAATTGGCAAATCTTATAATCGCACAAAGGGCCTTTGAACTAAACACAAAGGCTGTGCAGGCATCCGATGAGATGCTACAGACATCAGCTGGGATGAAGAGGTAGTCATGAAGATGATACTAAAAGCAATAGTATTGGTGGTATTGCTTTTACCATACCATTTATATGCAGGAGATAAAAATATCCTTGATACCATTCAATACCTCGTATCTGATGACCTTTCAAAGAAGACAGGCTTTGATGTTGAGATATCAAACATAAGGGTTGTAAAGGGACAAGAGATACTCAACAACAATCAACCGAAGTCTCTTAAAAAGGTGCAGATGGACAAGTTAGCAGGTAAAAACAGGGCGTATTACATTGCTATCTTAGATGACAGAAGAGACGGACTTACCCATTTAATGCTTGAGGTAATTTTTGAGCATTCAACAGAGGTGTATGTAACCTCAAGGCAATTGCCAAAGGGCACAACCCTGACCTCAAAAGATTTCTTTCCTGTAAAACAAAAGATGTCAAGGCTACTGCCAGGCACAATTACCTCAAGGGAAGGTATAGAAGGCAAGATACTCCAACACGCACTTGGACAGGGTGTGGTTATCAGGGATTTCCA
>JBDNDH010000277.1:0-3050 GCA_046719235.1 Thermodesulfovibrionales bacterium | reverse complement strand
ATCACAGACCAGATGGGAACTACTGCCCTTAAGGGCTTTGAGAAGATATTGGATAGACTTAAGAAAAACAAGGTTACGCATAAGGAAGAGGTCAAAGAGATAAGGAGCATGGGCATGGAGGTAATGAGGTAATCTCTAAATATTCACAATGATAAATTAAGGTGATAATCCCTTTTTCAAACAAGTTTATTTTATTTGGTTTTTTATAATTTTAATCTATATTTTTGCTCTATGAGCATTGATATTTAATTCTTTATACAATATTTTAGTGTTGGATTTGAGTTAAATAATCAAAGAAATAGAAGGAGATTACGATGCGTTTACAAAGGCTCTTATTTTTAAATGCTCTCTCGCTTTTTACTTTTATATTTTTCTTCCTAAATACATCTCATAATATCTCGGCTTCAACTTATACTGCTTTCACCACACCAAATATTGTTAAAATTGCAATTGAAAGTGCACTACTTGAGATAAATGATCCTTCAGTAGAAATTGTTGGTCAGGGTTCTTGGATTTCAAGGCAAAACTACAGGGACCCTCGTCTCCCACATTTTTTATCAAACCCTTCTGATCATGATATGCGTATTGTATTTCGCTCCCTTAATGTTCCTGATAGTCGTGCTGTTGAGGTGTGGAAAAATTTTAGAAATTCTATTAATAGACAATTAAGGTATTTCGTTGATATGGGTATTATTAGACCAGAAGAACTTTCATTAATACGGAATTCTATAAACATATACCCTCCTGAACAGCTCATGAGAAATATTGATGATGTAGATGATGCACTAAAATTGTTTAATAGACTTGGAATATATCCAAATCTTGCTGATGTTGATATAGAAGGCAGCTTCGGAAGGCTATTCAGATTTGAACGGCAAGGATATGAAAAAGGTGCAAGAGGTATCACTTTTTATCTTGACAAAGGGCAGGTTAGGACAGGCTCGGTTGACCTTGTGCATATGATGGAAGGTTCAGGGAGAATAACAGGCGAAGCCCTTTCATTCGCTGCAAGGCATAATTTAGAACAAGCCTTAAACGATCTAAATCAGGGCAAAATAAAAGACTTACAAAAACATCTTAAAAGGGCGAGGGATTACTTAAAACAGGCAAAAGGCAAAGTCCGATCAGGTTTGACACCAAATGACCAAGCCCTCGATGATCTAACAAAAAAAGTAGAAGAACTATGGAAAAGATTTGAAAAAATAGAGGCTAAAACCGATTTTTTAGATGAAGTTTTTGGCACAAAGCAGGCTGTAAAAAAGACCGCTGAAGAGATTGCTGAGCAAAAGGCAATTTTAGAAGAGTTTAAAAAAATACAAAGACAGATTCGGCATGTTGTTACAGAAGCCCTTGATGATACTTATCTAATTACATCTCTGGAGCAGGCAGTTAAGGAAGGCAAATATATGCAGGCTAATTTCTTTAGAGGATTACTCAGTCCTGCAGGAAAATGGTTAAAGGCTCGCACATCCACTTTACAGGCTTTAGGAAAGATAAAAGATTCAGCAAAGAAGATAGGTTTCTTGAATATATTAGGGGCATATTTTGTCACAAAAGATCTCCCACAAGTATATGTAAATGAAGGCGCTGATAAGGCAGCTGCCCGTCTATCAATGGGTATTGCCACATTGATGATACCAGAACTGGCAGTTGCAGAACTCGTCTCCATGCTTGCTGTCTCAGTGGCTGAGGTTGCCGTTGACTATGTTGCCTCTTATGGATATAAGGCAGTTACATCAACGCAAGACTGTATTGATTTAATAGCAGGCATATACACAGTGTATGGCAGAGAGACTGCTATGGCTACAGGAGGTAAAAAATGTAATGAGGCGAATTCATTAAGAAGCCTTGCCTGTTTAGTGCCTGATGACAAGAATCTCAGATGGTATTTTACAAAAAGCAAAGGTATCAACCCTAAAGATATACCTTCAGAGATAAAATCCCTTATTCAATGTCATGCTGAGAACGCATCAAGGAGATTTGATGAGCCAACAAAGACTGATAAAAATGTAGAAGATACATTAGTCAATAAATGTCTTGGGACTGTGGTCATGGCTTGGCTTGAAGAAAGAGAGATAGCAATCCAGACAGTTCAATCACTTGTAAAAGATATTGAAAGGACTGAGTTAAGGGCTTCATACAACCCTAAGCAAGCAGTAATTCCAAAGAATGCCAATTCAACATCACTTGTTGTAAGCACCTCATTCATCCCATCTACAAAGGGAGAGATTATTCAGGCAATTAAAAACGAGATAGAGTGTATAGGTGGTAAAGGTTCTAAATCTTTTGCCTATGAAAAATATACATGGAAGCTTGATGGTAATGTTTTGGAGAAGAAATCCAGCAGGACTTCTATGGAATTTAATTTTGATAAGGAAGGAACTCGCACAATATGTGTTGAATACGAATTGGAGTATGGAGGATTCGGTGGTCAAATGACTACACTTCCCGAAGGAGTATCAGGAACAGTCTTAAAAAATGCTTGTTTCGATGTTGATATAACAAAAGAGTCTCCAAGCGGTAAGCTTATTGTAAAGATTCTTGGAAAAGATGAATCTCAAGCGCCTATAAAGGCAGAAACCAAGAAAGATGTCCTTTTTGCTGCAAAGCTCGAAAATGCTCGTTCAATAGATGAATATTACTTTGTATGGAAAGTGGAGCCATCAAGATTTAGCAAGGTCCCAAGCAATAATTCGAGTATAGGAATCTTCACATTTACATCACCCGGAGACTATAGTGTTAATGTTGAGGTCTATGATAAGAATGAATATTGGAGATACCACTCCCCAATTGTTAAAGATAAAATAAAAATAGAGCCTAAAAAACTTGGTGAGGCAAAACACATTATAAAGATTATTCCATCTATAAAAGATGCAAAAGTAGAAGCAAAAATAACAGCACCTAAAAAAATAGTCTTAGGCAATTCTATCGATATGTCTGTTGAATTAGTGGTAGAGGAGCATATTAAAAGCAGGCTTAAGAGTCCGTTATGGTTTAGAGACAGAGGTAGGTACAATCCAAATTATGATTTAGACGATGAGGAAACATTG
>JBDNDH010000276.1:0-3051 GCA_046719235.1 Thermodesulfovibrionales bacterium | reverse complement strand
GGGATGCATCAAGGTCCTGGCGGTGATGAGGAAAACAGGCAGGGATTTGATTTTTTGCCCTCTGAGATAGACTGCCTAATCCTAACACATGCCCATATTGACCACTCAGGGCTCATACCCCTTCTGGTAAAAAGGGGGTTTGAGGGAAAGATTATATGCACACCTGCTACTGCCGAATTGCTTATCATCATGCTAAAGGATTCTGCCCATATTCAGGAAAAGGATGCAGAATGGCTAAATAAATTAGAGATGAGGGCTGGCAGAGAACCTTTATTAAAGCCATTATACACGGTTGAGGATGTGTATGAGGTCACAAAACATCTAAATGTAATCCATTATGACAAGATTGAGCATCTATCAAAGGATGTAAAAATAAGGCTCTTGGATGCTGGACATATCTTAGGATCTGCATCCATAGAGATATGGTACAAAGACAGTGAGAGGGAAAAAAAGATAGTCTTTTCTGGTGATATTGGAAGGCTCAACAACCCTATTGTAAAAGACCCTAAGACCATTAAAGAGGCGGATGTGGTGGTTATAGAGTCAACGTATGGTAATAGATTACACAAGGATATGGAGTCGTCTATCAGGGAATTTGTGGATGTCATACAAAATACCTTTAAAAGAGGTGGCAATGTCTTTATCCCTTCCTTTGCGGTTGGTAGGACTCAAGACATTCTCTACATCCTCTATAAGCTTGAGATGCAAGGGCTACTCCCACCCCATAAGGTGTTTGTTGATAGCCCCCTTGCGGAGGAGGCAACTACAGTATATCTCAAACATATGGATTGCTTTGATGAAGAGGCTTTGGAGATGTTTGGAAGAGACAAGGATATCTTCAATAGATTTAGGTTTACCACAACGGTAGAGGCATCACAGGAGATAAACAAGATAAGGTCTGGGGCAATAGTAATCGCTGGTAGCGGGATGTGTGAGGGCGGTAGGATTAGGCATCATCTAAAACACAACCTCTGGCGCAAGGAGTGCAGTATTGTGTTTGTTGGCTATCAGGTAGTAGGCACCTTAGGAAGAAGGATCATTGACGGTGCAAAAACGGTCAAGATACTTGGCAATGAGGTTGCAGTGAAGGCATCGGTCCATACCATTGGTGGTTTTTCTGCACATGCTGACAGGGATGGTTTGACAGATTGGTTAAGGGCAATAAATGGTAGCCCTCTGGTATATGTAGTTCATGGAGAGGAGTCTGTATCAAATAATTTTGCGTTGTCTATCAAGAATGGCTTAGGATTAGATGCGGTTGTTCCAGATAAAGGCTTTACAGCCATTCACTAAATATCATCACATCCACAGTTTGCCTCATGTATCTCTTTATTTAGGTATTCGTTGTCAATACCAAACTTTTCTGTGGTTCTTTCCTTTAGATAGATATTATCGTAATCAGTAACAAGCCTTTCATACTCTTGGTGCATGAGTGGAGATGCTATCATAAAGTCCGCAGAGGCACGGTTACATGCAATAGGTATATTATAGACAACTGCAATACGCAGTAGGGCACTCACATCTGAACTATGCGGGTGGACATCAAGGGGGTCAGAGAAGAATACAATGGCATCTATCTCGTTTTCTGCAATCTTTGCACCTACTTGTTGGTCTCCACCAAGTGGACCACTTTTAAAACACCTTACATCAAGTCCAACCGTCTCTTTTAGGATCTTACATGTTGTGCCTGTGCCGTATAGTTCATAGCTTGATAGGATATCTTTATTAAATTCAGCCCACTCAACCATATCCTTTTTCATTGCATCATGTGCAATAAGGACAACCCTCTTCTTTTCTGGCATCTTTATCGTGATCTTTTGCATAGTCAGGTACCTCCTTATTTGAGTTTGTGGTTTATTATAAACAGTTGCATGTAACAACTTGATGACATTATATGAAAAATCTTTTAAATCAATCGAAAAGGAGATTCGTAAAAATCTTAAGAAAAAGTAATCACAAAAGGTTTAGAATCACTCTGCTAAAAGGAATTAATCCCGGAAAAAATCTTTAGATTTGCATTTCATATATGTTACCATTCATATTCTCAACAAGTAATTTTTTCCAATAGGTTATTATAGGATATGCCAACAAAAGGCTCAAAAAAACAAAGGGACTTGTCGCTATCGATACTAGATGCACTTCAAGACTGTGTGTGTTTATCAGACCAAAACGGCAGTATTGTGTACATAAATAAGGCTTTTCAGGAATTTGCAGCCAAAAATGGAATTTCACTATCAGAGAGATTGCAAGATCTTAAATGTCTTGATATATCTAATTCTGCATCAATAAACAATAAAAAAGGGTCCTCAGAACGGTCAATCTTGTTACAATCTATCCTTGATGGGTCGATCGATTCTTTTTCTCTTGATTATCCGTGTCATTTGAATGGTCAAGAACTGTGGTTGTCTGTAACCTTCAAGGCATTTCCACAAGATGAGGGAGAGAGGTTTGTGCTGGTTTGTCTAAAAGACAATACAGATATAAAAAAGACGATATCAGACCTAAGAAACAGCGAAAAATTATGGAGGTCTGCACTTGAAGGAAGTGGAGATGGCGTGTGGGACTGGAATGTTGTAACGAACAAGGTCTTTTTCTCTACACAGTGGAAGTCTATGCTCGGTTACCAAGGGGATGAGATAGGAGACAGCCTTGACGAATGGTTAAATAGGGTGCACAGGGATGATATTGATGACACATTTATGAGGTTGCAGAGGCACTTAAGGGGGCAGAGTAATTTCTATGTTTCAGAGCACAGGTTGCTTTGCAAGGATGGGACATACAAATGGATACTTGATCGTGGTCGTATTATTGAAAGGCAGCCAGATGGCACCCCTTTAAGGGTAGTTGGTTTACAGACTGATATATCCAAACAAAAGTCAACCGAGGCATCCCTTAGAGAGAATGAATCCCTTCTTGCCGAGGCACAGAGGATAGCAAGGTTTGGCTGTTGGGACCGGAATATACAAAAAAACACACTTTTTTGGTCTGATGAGATATACAATATATTTGGTTTACCTCCCCAAGCCTTTAAGGCTACATATGAGGCCTTTT
>JBDNDH010000275.1:0-3054 GCA_046719235.1 Thermodesulfovibrionales bacterium | reverse complement strand
TTTTTATAGGGAGAACATGTATTCGCCTATGGAGATTGACGAGATAGCCTATGAGATAAAACCGATGAATTGTCCCTTTCACATCTCTATTTACAAGTCATCGCTGAAAAGTTATCGTCAACTACCTATTAGATACGCAGAATTGGGGACAGTATATAGGTATGAGAGGTCGGGGGTTTTGCATGGGTTGATGAGGGTGAGGGGATTTACACAGGATGATGCCCACATCTTCTGCACAAGTGAACAGGTAGAAGAAGAGATATTGAGGATACTTGATTTCACAATTTATATACTAAAAACCTTCGGATTTGAAACATACGATATATACCTATCTACAAAACCTGAAAAGCATGTAGGCACACCAGAAAACTGGGATATTGCAACAGAGGCACTTAAAAAGGCTCTCCTGTCTAAGGGACTGACATATCAGATAGACGAGGGAGAAGGGGTCTTTTATGGTCCTAAGATAGACATCAAAATAAAGGATTCTATTGGAAGGTCATGGCAATGTAGTACAATTCAGGTCGATTTTAATCTGCCAGAGAGGTTTGATATTACATACAGGGGTGCAGACGGCAAAGAGCACAGGCCTATAATGATACACAGGGCACTAATGGGTTCACTCGAGAGATTCTTTGGTGTCCTTATTGAGCACTATGCTGGTGCCTTTCCTTTGTGGCTATCACCTGTGCAGGCAATAGTTTTGAGCATCTCAGAAAAGTCAGAGCCTTTTGCTAAAGAGGTTTACAATTTCTTAAAGGCAAACGATATAAGAGCGGAGATCAACACCGACAATGAAAAGATAGGTTTTAAGATAAGAGAGGCGACATTAAGAAAGATCCCGTATTTACTTATAATTGGTGAAAAGGAATCTATAAACAAGAATATTACTGTCAGAAAAAGGTCAGGTGAAAACTTGATGCCTATGCAAAAAGAGGAATTGCTCGTGATGTTGAAAAACGAGATAGATTCAAAGAAGATTTAGTCACAAATAGGAGGTGAGAGTATAAACAAAGAGATCAGATTTAACGAAGGGATTAAGGCAAGGGAAGTCAGGCTTATCGATGAAACAGGCAAACAAGTTGGGGTAGTGCCCACAAAAGAGGCAATCATGATGGCAAAGGATAGGGGTTATGACCTCGTGGAAGTGGCAGGCAATGTAGCCCCTCCTGTTTGTAAGATAATGGATTTTGGCAAGTATAAGTATCAATTAAGCAAAAAGCACTCTGCAAAAAGGACTACAGATGTAAAGGAGATAAAGATAAGACCACAGATCAACAATCATGACCTTCAACTAAAGGTCAAAAACATCAGAAGGTTTCTTGATGACGGCGACAAGGCTAAGGTTACAATGATGTTTAGGGGCAGAGAGCTGGTAAGGCCTGAGATAGGGATGAAGGTCTTTGAAAAGATGATAGAGACCCTTGAGGGTAAATTTAATATTGAGCAGCAACCCAAATTTGAGGGCAACCATATAACAATGGTCATAGCACCAAGCAATAAATAGAGATAGAGGAGGATTACTGATGCCAAAACTAAAGACCCATAGAGGGGCAGCAAAGAGATTTAAGACTACTGGTAGTGGTGAGATAAAAAGAAGCAAGGCAAACAGGAGACATATCTTAACCACGAAGAGCAAGAAGAGAAAAAGAGCCCTAAAAAGTCCAGCATTAGTGGACAAGACACAGATAAAAAACATCAAGCTACTACTTCCTTATTTAAACTAGTTTTTAATTCTTATAGCAAGATATTTACCCTGCCGTTACAAGGCAGGGTTTGTTTTTTGAGATGATTACAAATGCTACATCTCCATGCAAACCTCCTGTTCCTTAACACAGAAGGGCATAAGCGACTTCCAGCATCCCAAACTTCCGTGCCTCTGCTCTTCAGAGCCTCATCTAAGTTATCCTAATCCTAATAACCTGCCTCCTTGATAAATCAAAAAAGCGGTGACCCATGCAAGTGTGGTATGCATGAGGATCGCCTGACCGTATATCCTCCATGTGCCAAATTCCTGCCTTGTAGCAATACCCACAACAACACATGGCCAATAGAGCAAGACAAAGACTATAAACGCATAGGCGCTCAATGGCGTAAAGACATCCCTTAATTTGTCTCTAAGAGGGGACCTCTTTGCTTGTTCATCTTCTGTCTCTTCGGTGGAAAGACTTGACACCCAAAGGCTCGATACAACATTCAGAACCGCATCCTTAGACGCCTTTAAAAAGGACAATCCCAATTCCTGTAAATCATCTAAAAATGAGACTGGCTTTTCTTCTTCCTCCTCTTGCCCCTGCACATATATCACCGCCATGGTGCCTACAACTATCTCCTTTGCTATGAGCCCTGAGATGAGTGAAGATGATGCCTCCCAAGTCCCAAAACCGAGTGGTTTAAAGACTGGTGCTACAGTTTGCCCAATCATACCAAGCAGGGAGTCCTTTTTATTTTCAACACCCCAAGGGATATTGAGCATGAACCACACGATTATAGAAACCATCACAATATATGTGCCAGCCTTTACAACAAAATGCCTTAGTTTCTGCCATGTATGTATCAGCAAATCCCTAAGTGTAGGTATCCTGTACGGAGGAAGTTCCATTATAAACATTGGAGATTCGCCCTTATAAAGCGTTTTTTTGAGCAGGATACCCAAAAGTATTGCCATCGCTATACCTAATACATACAGTGACCAAAGCACTGTTCCTGCATTATCAGGGAAAAAGACGCCAATAAAGACAACATACACTGGAAGTCTTGCCCCACAGGACATTAAAGGCACAAGTAGTGCTGTAAGTCTCTTATCCCTCTCACTCTCAAGTATCCGAGTAGCATAAATTGATGGCACATTACAACCAAAGCCAAGTAACATCGGTATAAAGGACTTTCCATGTAAACCAAGGGTGTGCATCAGTTTATCCATTACAAACGCTGCCCTTGCCATGTATCCCGAGCCTTCTAAAAGTGTGATAAGTAGCATCATCATCCCTATTACCGGCACAAAGGCGATGACAAGACCTGCCCCTGCTAAGACACCCTCAGTCATCAATGAAA
>JBDNDH010000274.1:0-3057 GCA_046719235.1 Thermodesulfovibrionales bacterium | reverse complement strand
GTTGTAGGAATAGCCTGTCAAATCGTTTACAGCACAAACAATATACTGTTAGACAGTATGAGAGCCAAGGTGCTTGCAAACAGCGAAAATTTATGCGCTACAAAACATAAAATGCTGCTGCACATAAAATATGCTGCAAATTCCAGAGGTGTATTAGGTAGATGAATGCTTGCAAAAACAAATGAAGAAAAAAACCATGAAGGAATATATCCATAGTACGATCCCCCATGCAAGAACATCTCTGATGCTGCTAAGATTAATGGGGTAAGCACTACTCATACAATAGACTTTAATAAAATTTTATCTCGCATTTAGCCTACTTAGAAAAAAATATATTTCTGACCATAACAAAAAGTATATAAAATAGAAAAAATCGTGCCAAAGAGGTTATTGGTGGATTGTAAAACCAAAAGATACAATGGTAAAACTACATCTCTGTATATTCAGATGTCTATTAACTATCAAAGACAATAACTTTATCTTAATCTTAAACCCTACAAAGAACCTAATTAAAAACAACCTTGCAGGCATTACAAACATCTAAATTAAGAAATGGCGTCATTAAATTGACTTTATTGTAGATTGTAGTTATTCTGACCGTTGGTTTTCTGACATTGTAGAATCTATTCCAAATCGCTTTAGTTTCTCTATCAGGGTTGTTCTGTTGATATTTAGATATCTTGCTGCCTTTGCCTTAACCCCATTATGCAACTCAAGGGCGTGAAGTATGAGCATCTTCTCATAATTTTCCAACTCTTGGTTAAGGTCTATACCGTTGATGAATGGATTGGTATCATCATCCAAGAGACTCGGCATTACCGGTAGCCCCCTCTGTCTTATCTTATCCGGCAGATCGTATATTGAGACCATATCGTCTTTTTTAAGCACATAGAGCCTCTCAATGAGATTTTCAAGTTCACGGACATTACCATGCCATTGGTATCGCTTAAGGTATTCCATTACACTCTCACCGATCTTAAGGGGACTTTTCTGGAGTTTCTTTGCATATTTTTCCAAAAAATATTCACAAAGTTCTTGAATATCCTCAATCCTCTCCCTTAAGGGTGGGACATAAATTGGTATCACATTCAATCTATAGTATAGATCTTGTCTAAAGCAACCTTCTGAAACAGCAGTCTCGAGGTTTTTATTGGTTGCAGATATTATCCTGACATCCACATTTATGGTCTTTACCCCACCGATCCGTTCAAATGCCTTTTCTTGTAATACCCTTAGTATCTTAACCTGAAGGGTCGGGTCCATCTCGCCGATCTCATCTAAAAATATAGTCCCCTTGTCTGCCAATTCAAATCTCCCCTGCCTTGAGTTGAATGCCCCTGTGAATGCCCCCTTTTCATAGCCAAAGAGTTCTGACTCTAATAAGGCAGATGGTATAGCAGCGCAGTTTACATGTATAAAAGGATGTTCCCTTCTCTTGCTCAGATAATGGATAGACTTGGCTATAAGTTCCTTGCCAGTGCCACTCTCTCCTAAGATTAAAACGGTGCTATCACTGTCTGATACCTTTTTGATGATCTCGTGTATTTCCGTTATAGCCTTTGACGAGCCTACAATGAAAGGTGCTTGTGTGTTATGACCATCTCTATTAGTCATGTCATAAATATGACACATTGTAACAACTATGGTCAAGTAAACTGCAATCTTTTTTCTTATTCTATCTTATTGAAAAAACCTTCTATAAAGGTCATCGTTTCATTTATTTTTTCAACAATATTACCGCTGCCCATGTTCATTAAAAGGTCAATGTCTCTGACTATATCGCTCTTGCAGTCAAGGAGGGTTTCATTCTTTAATCTAAGCAGTGTTTCTATGGTTCTCAGAAAAAGGTATCCTTCTAAAAGTCTATTTGATATCTCACTATCTATCAGAGACATCTTTACCAATCGCTTTATCGCTGTAACGGTATCCTGAACCATGAGGTTTTTATTATCTAAGCAATGTTTAAACTGAAGGTACTGGATTGCAAATTCAATGTCCATAATACCACCCCTGCCTGATTTTACATTTATGATACCGTCTGTCTGTTTAGATAGTTCCTTAAAGATCCTGTCTCTCATGTTGACTATATAGTCTTTTTTGATGTCTTCAGATCTCTTAGATATTACCTCATCTCTCATCTGTAGAAATCCTAAGGCAGCCTTGTTTAATATCCCTATCGGTCTTGCCTTTATCAATACCTGAATCTCCCAAGGATGTGCGTTGTTCATATAATATTGCCTTAACCCTTCAATAGACTTTACAAGCGTCCCCTTTGAGCCATCAGGTCTAAGGCGAGTATCTACCTTGTAAAGGTAGCCATCCTTGGTGTATGCAATGATATCTCGCAAAAGTACTTGTGCCAATTTGATGTGACCTTCTGACGGCTCCTCACAGGTTACAAAGATTATATCCAGATCCGAGTTGAATATCATCTCTCTTGCACCAAACTTACCATATCCAATAACAGCCATTCCAGCCAAATCCACTCGTAAGTTGCCTGCCAATCTTTTCATGAGAAACTCAATAACTGCCTCTGCAACATTAGTCAGACCCATTGTGAGGTGTTTGAGATCTATCCTATTTGTTAGAAATGCAAAACCAAGCATTATCTCCCTCTTTCTCTTAATAATCCTCAAGGCAGAGGCATCTTTATCGTGTATGGAAAGATCCTTCCTAATCTCAGACAACCAGTTGTTATCTATCTCATAATTTAGGATAGATTCTACATATTCTATGCGAGACATCAGTATCCTTGATAGGTATTCGGTCTGAGAAAAGACAAACGTCAGATCCTTGATAACTCTTTTATTATTGGATACAAATTCTAATAACGCCTCATTTTCAGCCAAGATCTTAGTAAAATCTGCAATCTGTCCGAGTGCCCTTTCTGGGTTGTTTGTTTCTAAGGCCTCATCAATAAACAACGGGATGATCTTCTGCAGGATAGTCCTACCCCTTAAGGTCTGAAAAGCCCGCGTAGTGTTTCTTATCTTCATAAGGAGATAGATCGATTTATTAATGTCTGTTATGTTTGTTGATACCAATCGCTCTTTAATA
>JBDNDH010000273.1:0-3059 GCA_046719235.1 Thermodesulfovibrionales bacterium | reverse complement strand
CTGTGAATTTGAGCAGTCAAAAGAGACCTTGATAGTCTTAGTATAATCGTATTTGTAGGCATACTTTATTATATTTGAACATGCCTCATCAACCCCACTCTTTACATCTTCAATAACAGATGCCTGGGTGTCAATCAATAGGAGTAGTTTTTCTATAAATGCCCTTATCATGCTGAGATACATAGGGTGAGAGGGTACTGTTATAGATGCCCTATGATTTGTATCTGCCCTCATTGCCTTAATATCTCCACAAGTGTGATGTCATCCTTCTTATCTTGTCCCTTGCCAAACTCCTCAAGAAATGCCGTAAATCCACCAAAGAGATCGTTTAACTTGTGATTTCTCTTAAAGAAGTCAATTATCTTGTCATAACTCATATTCTTCCCCTTCATATCTATTAAGTCTAAAACACCGTCCGTCAATAGATAGAGCCTATCACCCTTGTTAAAAATTATGTTAGATGGTTTGTATTGGTATTCTACTATACCTAAGGGTGGCCCTGATATTTCATCAATCACCTTTACCTCTCCATCTGCCCTTACAAGTATAAAAGGTGGATGGCCGGCGTTTATATACCGTATCTTAGGTGTCCTTGAGTCAAAGATAATGTATATGGCTGTAAGAAACATCCCCATAGGTGCCTTCATTATCACATGATTGAGTTTTTGCATCACATGGGGCAACTTTTTGTGTGACACACTTATATGTCTAAAATCACTTATTATCTTTGCCATATAAAGCGCTGCTGAAATGCCCTTGCCTGATATGTCACCTATAAAGATTCCTCCCTTTGAGTCTGAATAGTCAACAAAGTCATATAGATCACCACCCACTGTGTATGCTGGTATATTGACCGCAGAGATGAAAAAATCCCCCTTTTGAAATCTTGAATCAGAGGGTAAAAAACTTTTCTGTATCTGTGATGCTATCTCGATCTGTTGTCTTATCTTCTCCCTTTCAAGGGACTCCTTATAAAGAATGGCATTCTCAATAGCTATCGCAAACTGTTTGCAAAGGTTGAGAAACAAATCCTTATCATAATTCTTTATCGTTGGGTTAATAATCTCGGCTACACCTATAAGCCCCCTTCTGCCAATAAGTGGGACGGCTATTATGCTCTTTGTCACAAACCCTGTTGTCTTATCAACACCGCTATAAAACCTCTCATCCTTGCTCACATCTTCTATGTATAAGGGTTCTTTTTTTAGTGCTACCCACCCAGCGATGCCTTGTCCTATTTCAATCTCAATCTTTTTTCTAAGGATCTCACATGTATCTTCATCATCACATATGGCAACCTCAAACTCTAACTTGTTGGTAACTGGATTGAAGAAAAGTATAGAACATGCCTCCGCACCTAACTCAGATTTTGCCTTTTCCATAACGATATTCATCAGGTCATGAAGGTCAAGTGTAGAGTTGATAATAGCGGTGAACTCTCGGAGGGTTTTCAATTGTTCGTATATGTTCGTATCTCGGTCTATCATATTTGTAACCTACAAATACTATTAAGGGCTGTTCCGCAGTCCTCAATGAATAGTATTTAAAAGAATCTCCATGATCCTTTCTCTATCTACATCCCTTATCTGTTAAGGGACATCAATTATCACCAATCTGGATTAGACGAGATTATAGCATTGTTTGTCCGTGAGCGTGTATAATAACAAAAATCTGTTATATAACTAAAACCTAATAATTAATCTAAATTCCTAATTGGCTATGAAAGATAATCTAAGTCCGCTCATCTACACACCTGATGGGTCATACCAGACCACACACAGTGAGAGATTTTCCATATACAGGAAGTTTCCATCTTTTCTCTTTTACTGTAGTCTATTAAATGTAGTCATAACAGGCAGTAATGTTGCTAAACAAGGCAGATACTCAAAAGGACAATGGATACATGATAGTCTGAGGGTCATTAGAGGGCTTGAAAGGGCAGGCGTGAGTCTTAATATTAAAGGAATAAATAATTTTAAGGATTTGGAACATCCTGTTATCTTTATTGGTAACCATATGAGCATCCTTGAGACGACAGTGTTGCCAGCCATTATAGCACCTTTTAAACCAGTTACCTTCGTAGTCAAAGAGAGCCTTGTGAGGTATCCACTGTTTAAACACATCATGATAGCCACAAAACCCATTACTGTTACCCGCACAAATCCAAGGGAAGACTTTAAAAAGGTCATCAAAGAAGGGACTGAGATGCTTAGGCAGGGGATATCAATAATCGTCTTTCCACAGACAACGAGAACTGTTGTATTTAACCCGGATGAATTTAATACCATCGGTATAAAGTTAGCAAAAAATGCCCAAGTGCCTGTTATTCCCATAGCACTTAAGACTGACGCATGGCAAAACGGTAAATGGTTTAAAGACCTGGGCAAGATCCTTACAAAGAAAAAAGTCTATTTTGCCTTTGGACAACCAATATATATAAAAGACAGGGGCAATGAGGAGCACGAACAGGTCATTAGATTTATTCAGGATCATCTCAAAGAGTGGGAAGACGAAAATTAACCCAAAAATGTAATTGATGGACAATATATCGGAAACAGATGCCTTCAGGGCCTTTGAACTGCAAAAAGGTTTATCTTAATGTAGCACTGCTAATTCACAATAATGATGATTACATAAAAGTGTGCAGATAGAAATTAGGGCGCTACATGTGTAAAGGTGTTGCAACAAAGCCTTTTCAGGCATCTATATCAGATAAGAGACAAGTTTGGTTGCATTTTTTGGGTTAATAAATATTCCTCATAACAGACTGTAAGCCAATGAATTAACACTAAACATCCAACTCAACTATCACAGGGGTATGATCTGAAGGGGTAGGGACCCTTCTTTTCCTTGGCCAGGTATCTATTTCTGCAGATTTTATGTTGTCTTTAAGGTTGTTACTACAAAAGATATAATCAATCCTCATACCCTCATTCTTCCACACTGCACCGCCTGTATAATCCCACCAACTAAACATCCTGACATCGGGGTGTAGGTATCTAAAGGTATCGGTAAAACCAAGCATGACTAAATCCTTCAGAGACTCTCTTTCTTCTTGC
>JBDNDH010000272.1:0-3062 GCA_046719235.1 Thermodesulfovibrionales bacterium | reverse complement strand
TAAATGTTATTAAACCACCTTGCTAAAAGTTTAGGGATAATAGGACTTCTTACATAAAAAAGCCAAGAGACAAAAATACCAAAACAAGCCACAATCACAGAGATTGTCATGACCTTTATCTCTTCATAGTGTGATGCCGTTACAATTGGATGTCCTAATACCGATTCGAGGAAATGACCAATCTGATTATGACCACCCAATATACTTGGGATACCAATCCACCCAGCAGATACCGCCCCAATGGCAAGTATAACTAAAGGGATTGTCATTGATTTCGGGGATTCATGCAAGTGATGCTCTTGTTCATGAGTGCCCCTAAAATTACCATGAAAAGCCAAAAATACTATCCTGAAACTATAAAAAGCCGTCAACCCTGCCACAATAGTGCCTATTATCCAGACGACCTTTCCAATCCCACCAGCATTGTATGCAAGCCAAAGTATCTCATCCTTTGAGAAGAAGCCTGCCAAACCCGGTATGCCAGCAATACTAAGAGAGGCGATAAGAAATGTCCAGTAGGTAATAGGCATATACCTTCTAAGCCCGCCCATCTTTTGGATATCAAGTTCGCCTGCCATCGCGTGCATGACACTACCAGCACCCAAGAACAACAATGCCTTAAAATATGCATGGGTAAATAGGTGAAAGATACCGGCACTGTATGCCCCCACACCACATGCAAGAAACATGTATCCAAGCTGACTTACGGTAGAGTAGGCTATTATTCTCTTTATATCGTTTTGAACAAGGGCAATAGTTGCAGCAAAAAGACTTGTTATAGCACCTGTCAGTGCAACAACCATCATGGCAATCTCAGAAAGATTAAACAGGGGATTAAACCTTGCTACCATAAACACACCAGCAGTCACCATGGTGGCAGCATGTATTAGTGCACTTACAGGTGTAGGACCTTCCATAGCATCTGGTAACCAGACATGTAAAGGTATCTGTGCAGATTTGCCAACGGCACCACAAAAGAGTAGCAGTGCTATGAGTGTAATCAAATCCACATCATAACCAAGGATAAATATGGTCTGACCTTTTAGACCTCCAATCTTTGCAAATATATCTGAATAGTGAATACTCCCTATAAAAAGGAATATCATTATGACGCCAAGTCCAAAACCAAAATCTCCAAATCTGTTAACAATAAAGGCCTTTTTACCAGCATCTGCGGCAGACTTTTTCTCATACCAGTAGCCAATCAAAAAATACGAGCATAACCCTACCGCCTCCCAACCGAGATAGAGTTGAAGTAGATTATTAGATAGGACAAGCATCAACATTGAAAACGTAAAAAGGCTTAGGTAACTAAAAAACCTATAATACCCCTTATCTCCGTGCATGTAACCTGCTGAATATATATGCACGAGAAGACTGATGCTCGTTACCACAATAAGCATAATGGCAGTGAGTTGATCTATGAGAAAACCAACCGTAACCTTGAAGTCACCACTTACAATCCAACTATAGATGTCATAATTGTAAACCCTGCCTATTGTTACCTCATAAAGTGCAATGACTGATATCAGAAACGAACCACCTACACCTGCGATGGCAATTATGTGAGCATTTTCTCTGATATAATTCCGACCAAATATGATGTTAATAGCAAATGCGATAAGCGGTAATAGGGGTATTAGTAAAAATAGAGATTGCATGTCCATTATCCTTTCATCTCCGCAATATCATTAGTGTGTATGGAATTTTTATTTCTAAATAGTGCAACCAGTATAGCAAGTCCTATTGCAGCCTCTGCCGCAGCCACCGTTATGATAAAGAAAACCATTATCTGCCCTCTGAGATCTTGAATATAATGACTAAAGGCAATGAGGCTGATATTTACCGCATTTAGCATCAGTTCAATAGACATGAACATGATAATAAGGTTTCTCCTAATCAGAAAACCTACAACACCGATTACAAATATTATTGAACTAAGGTATATATACCAGCTCAATGGCACCATCTTATGACTGCTCCTTTTTTGCAAGAACTATTGCACCAACAATAGCGATCAGTAATATGATCGATGCTATCTCAAAGGGTAAAATGTATTCTGTATAAAGCAAACTTCCGATTGCCTTTGTATTAGTCATTGCCTTTATCTTTTCAATAGTCATCACACCTTCATATCGTAACTGAATATGCGAGACAGCAAACATACAAAATAGGCTTATAGACAAACCAATTGCCACACCTATGGGCCATTCACCTATAAAACGATGGGAAATGAGCTCTTCTTTAATGTTGAGCATCATTATGACAAATAAAAACAATACAAGTATAGCACCTGCATACAATATCACCTGAACAGCTGCTAAAAACTCTGCGTTTAAGAACAGATATAAACCTGCTATATGAAAGAAAAGCACAAGCATCAAGAGTATGCTGTGCACTGGATTTTTGACTGTTATAATCATCAATGCAAGTAAGACCATTGATATTGCAAAATAAAAAAAGAAATACTCTACAGTTGTCATGTCTTTTTCTCCTGCCTAAAAACTGCCTGGTCCTCATAAGAACTAAAATCTATCATCCTTGGCTTCCAAAACCTTTCAAAATACACCCTACCCTCTTCTTCCCCCATATATTTGTCCCAATTGTCAAGCAACATCTCCTTTGTCATATAAAAATCATCCTTGTTATATCCCGAGTATTCATAGTGTCTCGTAAGGACTATTGCCCCATAAGGGCACGCCTCAACACACATTGCACAAAACAGACACTTTAGGGTATCAATCTCATATCTATCTACAACCTTTTCGTGTTTTACTCCAGCATATGTAACAACATTTATGCACTTTGATGGGCAGATGGCTACACATAACCCACATCCCACACATTTCATATTCCCTTTGGAGTCTTTGACTAAGGCGTGTAAACCCCTAAAACCCAACATGGCTTCTCTTTTTTCTTCAGGATACTGCCTTGTAACTGCCCTCGTAAGCATAGTCCTGAAGGTAAGAGCCATACCCTTGAGTATCAGCCGCCAGGTGCGCCAGCGCCGGCGCTTGACGGGTGCGGCACTCGACGCATCCAGGCGTCGAAAAGCCAACCAC
>JBDNDH010000271.1:0-3071 GCA_046719235.1 Thermodesulfovibrionales bacterium | reverse complement strand
ATGCACCGTGGCTTCAACACAGAAAAATATACTGCCATATTTGCCTGTGTCCCTGAATGGGGTTGCACATTAACATGGTCGGCATTAAAGAGTTTTTTTGCCCTCTCAATGGCAAGGGTCTCAACTATATCTGCAAATTCACATCCACCGTAGTATCTCTTTGATGGATAACCCTCAGCGTATTTGTTTGTAAAAACTGACCCCTGCGCTTCTAAAACCGCCTTGCTTGCGTAATTCTCAGACGCAATTAGAAGTATCTTGGTCTCTTCTCTCTGCATCTCATTTGTGATTGCATTAAAAATATCCGGATCCGTCTCTCTTATTGCATTAAGGTTCATTTTTTGTATATTTCTCCTCTATAGGTTTTATCTTATTTAATCTCATGATATGTCTCCCACCTTCAAACTCAGTCGTAAGCCACACCTTTAATATCTCCTTGGCAAGGTCTTTACCAATAACCCTACCGCCAAGTGCAAGGATGTTTGCATCATTGTGAAGCCTTGACATCTTTGCACTGTATAGGTCATTACAAAGGGCTGCCCTCACAGAAGGGAATTTATTGGCTACTATACTCATACCGATGCCAGTCCCACAGACCAATATCCCCCGATCCACATTCTTGTTTGATACCTCCAAGGCAACCTTTATTGCAAAATCGGGATAATCTACAGACTTTGTATTATCAGGTCCAAAATCCACATATGTGTAGCCAAAATCATCTCTTATTATAGCCTTCAAAGCCTCTTTCATCTCAAAACCAGCATGGTCTGATGCTATTGCAATCCTCATAAAGTAGTCCTCAATCCTTTAATAGTTATACTATGTATTCACTATTTTATCAAAAAGTCGAGTAGTGCCTTAGCAGTATGAAGCCTATTTTCCGCCTGATCAAATACCCTGCTCTGTTTGCCATCAATCACCTCATCAGTAATCTCAAATCCCCTGTAAGCAGGCAGGCAATGTAAGACGATGGCATCTTTCTTTGCAAGGCTGATAAGTTCTGAGTTTAGCTGAAATTTTTTTAAGATCTCAATCTTCTTTTCCTTGTCATTTTCCTGTCCC
Source organism: Thermodesulfovibrionales bacterium (assembly GCA_046719235.1). GTDB lineage: Bacteria > Nitrospirota > Thermodesulfovibrionia > Thermodesulfovibrionales > Dissulfurispiraceae > DUZI01. Next base: position 2,009 of record JBDNDH010000271.1, on the reverse strand, counting down.
ATACTAATCCAAACATCTGTATAGACCACATCCGCATCCCTTACCGCTTCAATGGGGTCTGTTATGACCTTTATGTCCTTTTTGAATCTATCTTTCATTTCCATGAGTATTGATGAATCAGGTTGATACTCATCTGGACATGCAAGTATCAATTCCATATCTGCACATACACAAGACTGTATGAGTGAGTGAGCAACATTATTGCCATCTCCAACATAGGCTACCTTTATGCCATCAAGTCTATCTTTGCATTCCTTTATAGTCATTAGGTCTGCCAGTGCCTGGCAAGGGTGATAGATGTCTGACAGACCATTTATAACAGGAATGCCTGAATAATCTGCAAAGGTCTCTATGGTCCTATGAGATAGAACCCTAAACACAATACCGTCAAGATACCTCGAGAGAACCCTTGCGGTATCTGAAAGTGTCTCCCCTCTACCGATCTGCATCTCCTTTGGATTGAGGTTTACCGTATTGCCCCCCAGTTGATAAATAGCAACCTCAAAGGATACCCTCGTCCTCGTAGATGGTTTCTCAAAAAATAAACCTATACTTTTTTCCTTTAGGGGTTTCCTCTTTTTAAATTTCCCATTTTTAAATGCAATTGCCCTGTCAATCAAACCCAGTAATTCATCAGGTCTGAGATCAAGTGTGGTGCGAAAATGTCTATTCGTCATGATATTTCTCCAATATATCTCTCAAATTTTCAATCAATATATCAATCTCTGCCTCTTCTATGATAAGTGGTGGGGCAAAACGCAACACATTACCAGCAGTTGAATTGATTAGTAACCCTCTTTTAAGACACTCCTTTACAATCTTGCTACAATCAACATTCATCTGCAAACCCAAGAGTAGCCCAAGCCCCCTCGCCTCTGCAATATGTATTGGAAAATCCTCAGCCAACTCTTTTAGTTGATCTAAAAAATAATTCCCTACACTTCTACAATGTTGTAACAGATAGCCATCTTCTAAAATGGTCTCAAGTGTGGCAAGAGCAGATGCGCAAACCAAAGGGTTGCCACCAAATGTTGAGGCATGATTACCAGGACTAAAGGCCGATGCTACATCGTCAGTGCATAGCATAGCCCCTATAGGAACCCCACCTCCAAGTCCCTTAGCAATAGTCATGATATCGGGGGTTATATCAAAATGCTCATAAGCAAAGAGCTTTCCTGTCCTACCCATCCCTGTCTGAACCTCATCAAATATAAGAAGGATATTATTTTTGTCACATATGTCCCTTACTGTCTTGAAATAATCATCTGAGGGTATATTGACACCACCCTCGCCTTGAACAGGTTCAAGCAATATTGCACATGTCTTTGGTGTTATTGCCTTTTCAATCGCCTCAACATTGTTAAATGGGACATACCTAAAACCCTGTAGCAATGGCTCAAAACCCTTTTGAAACTTCTCTTGACCAGTTGCGGTAATAGTTGCCATAGTCCTTCCATGAAAAGAACCAAAGGCTGTGATTATCTCATATCTATCTTCGCCATACCTTTCCTTTGAGTATTTTCTTGCTATCTTTATCGCCGCCTCATTTGCCTCTGCACCAGAATTGCAAAAAAACACCTTATCGGCAAAAGAGTGCTTAACGAGTTGTTTTGCGAGCGTTATCTGGGGTTCAATATGATATAGATTTGAGACATGAATGAGCCTCTGTGCCTGTTTCTGGATGGCTACTACCACCTTGCGGTGACAATGACCCAAAACATTTACAGCCACTCCACCCACAAAATCAATGTATTCCTTGCCATCAGATGAATACACCCGAGTGCCACGCCCTTTTACAAGGACCACAGACTGTCTGTTATATGTATTTAATAGATATTTTGATGAATCTTCAATGAGCGATCTTGTTTCCATAGGATAGAAATATTACCATAGTGGCTACTTTATAGGCAATTTAAGAAGTGCATCAGATTAGCCAAAAATTGCAATTGATAGATAACATATCGGACATAGATGCCTTCAAAGCCTTTGAACTGTGGCAAGGTTTATCT
>JBDNDH010000270.1:0-3082 GCA_046719235.1 Thermodesulfovibrionales bacterium | reverse complement strand
ATCTTCAAATAATCCTTGAGGGAAACAATATCTTTGAGCTTGACGCAATGGAATTGAGAAGTAGGATTGGTATGGTGTTTCAAAGACCTAATCCATTTAGCAAATCTATCTTTGAGAATGTAGCCTTTGGTCCAAGGATTAGGGGTGAGAGAAATACGGGCGTGCTTTCCGCAATAGTTGAGGATTCACTTAAAAAGGCTGGCTTGTGGGATGAGGTTAAAGACAAACTCAAGGAATCGGCCTATGCCCTATCAGGTGGTCAACAACAGAGGTTGTGTATAGCAAGGGCGCTTGCGGTAAATCCTGAAGTGCTTCTTTTTGATGAGCCTACATCTGCATTAGACCCGATAGCCACTGCAAAGATTGAAGAACTTATAGTGCAATTAAAGCAAATTGTAACGATAATTATAGTTACACACAATATGCAACAGGCAGCAAGGATATCAGATAACACTATTTTTATGATGTTAGGTGAGATTATTGAAGTAGGTCCGACTGACAAGATATTCACAACACCTAATGAAAAACTCACAGAAGATTACATAACAGGGAGGTTTGGATAATATGTCTCTTTTTGACGATCAGCTAAAGGCTTTGATGGGTAAGATTCTTCAGATGGGTTCCCTTGTAGAAACTGCTATCAGAGACTCTGTGAGGTCTTTGACAGACAGAGATAACAACACTGCAGAAGAGGTTATAAAGAGAGATCATATAATAAATGCACTTGATGTTGAGATAGATGAAGAGGCAATAAAGTTAATTGCAAGGATGCAGCCAAAAGGAGGAGACCTGCGATTTATCACCACCGCCATGAAGATTACAACCGATCTTGAGAGGATGGGTGATATGTGTGTAAATATAGCTAACAGGGCACTTGAAATCAACAGAGAACCAATACTCAAACCTTATATAGACATACCACGGATGCGCGAACTTACACAAGGAATGACAAGGGATGCCCTTGATGCCTTTATGAACAAAGACCAGAAACTCGCAACTGATGTAATCATGAGAGATGATGAGGTAGATGATCTAAAATATGGTATCGTTGAAGAACTATTGTCAATCATGATGCTTGACCCGTCAAAGATAATGAGGGGTATGAGGATAATATTTGTTGCACAGTATCTTGAAAGGATTGCAGACCATGCAGTCAACATTGCAGAGATGTCTATATACCTCATTGCTGGAAAGATAATAAGGCATACAAAATATCCCGATGAATAGATATCTCCTAACGCACCTTAAGACTCTATCACCTTAAGTCCAGCCACACCTATTATTATCAAGGAGACAAAAAGTAGTTTCGTCAGCCTTACAGGCTCATTAAATAGAATGATGCTTATAAGATTAGTTCCTGCAATAGCAATGCCCACCCAGACAGCATACGCTGTACCAGTGTTTATGTGTTTTAACCCTTGCGATAAGAAAAAAGCAGCCCCAAGACCACAACAGGCATAAAAGAGGAGGGGGACAACTTTTGTAAAACCTGCTGTAGCCTTGAGGCTATAAATCCAGCCAATCTCAAAAATGGCTGCAATGAATATAAAAATCCATGCCATAGAAGGCTAAATAGCCTTTACAACCCTTCTTAGTTTCTGCCTAACAGGCACCTCACTATCATATATCCTTTTTACACCGTCTCCCAACGCCTTCTCTATATCCCTGATATCCCTCACTAGCCTATGCATACCATGTATCTCAACGGACGCTGACTGATCAGTTCCCCACAATGCCCTGTCGAGGGTAACATGTCTCTCTATAAAACATGCCCCCATACCCACAGCACATAATGAAGGTGCAAGCCCTGTCTCATGACCAGAGTATCCAATCGGGACTGTAGGATAGAAATTTGTGAGCGTTTGTATCATCTTCAGATTTAGTTCAGATACGCTACATGGATAAGCAGATGTACAATGTGCAATAAGTAGATTGATAGTCCCTGCAACCCCAACTGCATCTTCAATCTCCTTCATTGTTGACATACCTGTAGATATCATTAATGGTTTGCCAGTTGACCTCATTGCTTTGATAAGATTGTGGTCAGTCAGTGCTGCTGAAGGCAATTTATACATCACTACATCAAACTGCTCCATGAACTCTACTGCCTCCTCATCCCAACATGATGCAAACCAGTCTATCTTCTTTTCTTTGCAGTATCGGTCAATCTCAAGGTAGTCGTCTTTACTAAACTCAACCCTGTGTCTGTATTCAATGTAGGTCATTCTCCCCCAAGGCGTATCCCTTTCTATATCCCACTGGTCTTTTGGGACACACAACTCTGGTGTCCTCTTTTGAAATTTTACTGCGTCGCAACCTGCAAATACTGCACCATCGATCATCCTCTTTGCCAATTCCAGAGAACCGTTGTGATTAATGCCTATCTCTGCGATCACATATACAGGCTCACCCTTCCCAATATACCTCTCACCCACCTTAACCTTGTTGAAAACCTTCATCATCAATCCTCCTTTTCTAATTTTAATCCCTTTGATTTGATGATAAACTCCGCAAACTCTCTAAAGGCACCTTCTCCACCCTTCTTTTCACATACAATATGAACCTCTGAAAGCAAGGATTCATAGGCATCTGATGGGCATGCAGAGAGCCCTACTGCCCCTATGACATCCATATCGTTTAGATCATCGCCAATATATGCAACCTCATACATCTGAAGACCCTTTTGAGAGGTTATGGTCTGTAAGGTTGACAATTTGTTATCTATACCTAAATAACAACATCTTATGCCCAGTTTCTCTGCCCTTTTTAAGATTGATGCTGACCTTTCTCCGCTTATTATGACTGTCTCAATATTTGCCTTATTCCTTAATCTCTCTACCCCCATACCATCCCTTACCGAAAAACCTCTCATATAATCACCATCAGGGGTGTAATACACGGTCGTATTGGTTAATACTCCATCTACATCGGTAACCATTAACTTTATTCTCTCTGCCCTTTTTATTAATTGAGCGTCAATCTCCCTCATATGGCAGTCCAGCCTCCATCGACAATGAGATTTGCACCTGTCATATATGAAGACGCATCCGATGCAAGGAAGACGATAGCACCCCTGTAGTCT